>NZ_JAFLXD010000025.1:0-100078 GCF_019891415.1 Pseudomonas sp. SH10-3B
AGGACTTGACTGCCCCCCCTCCCCGCCAGGCGCCGTGTGCCGCCCGGCGGGTCAGGGCTCGTGCGCCTCGGCGTCAGCCATTTTTACGATAACAACAAGAGAATCGTCCTATGCTCGCTTTCCTTGGCTTGGCCATGGTGGTCGTATTCACCTTCCTCATCATGACGAAGCGCTTGTCGCCTATCGTCGCGCTCACCGTGGTTCCCATCGTCTTCGCGGTGATCGGCGGCTTTGGCGGCACCACCGGCAAGATGATGCTCGACGGCCTGAAAATGGTCGCACCGTCTGCAGCACTGCTGTTGTTTGCAATCCTGTTCTTCGGCCTGATGATCGACGCGGGCCTGTTCGACCCACTGATCCGCAAAATCCTCAAGCGGGTCAACGGTGACCCGATGAAGATCGCGGTGGGCACTGCCCTGCTGTCGTTGCTGGTGGCGCTCGACGGCGACGGCACAACGACCTACATGATCACCTGCGCAGCGATGCTGCCGCTGTACAAACGCATCGGCATGAACCCGATGATCCTGGCGACCATCTCCATGCTGTCGCTGAGCATCATGAGTGGCATGACGCCTTGGGGCGGCCCCGCGACACGGGCTATTGCCGCGTTGGGCCTGGATGCCGGTGAATACTTCGTGCCGTTGCTGCCGACCATGATCGGCGGTGCCCTGTGGGTGATCTTCACGGCCTTCATACTGGGTCGCGCAGAGCGCAAGCGCATCGGCAACGTGCAACTGCAAAGCGGCGGCGGCGATTGCTACATCAACGCGATTCTCGAGGACACGCCCCACAAACGTCCGAAGCTGGCCTATGTCAACCTGGTACTGGTGATAGCGGTGATGGCGGCGCTGGTGATGGGGCTGATGCATTCCGCGATCCTGTTCCTGATCGGCTTCGTGCTTGCGCTGATGATCAACTACCCACAATTGGACATTCAGAAAGAACGCATCCTGGCGCACTCGGGCAACGCCATGACCGTGGTGTTGCTGGTATTCGCCGCCGGGATCTTTGCCGGGATCTTCTCCGGCACAAAGATGGTGGACGCCCTGGCACAGACCCTGGTCGACTGGATCCCGCCGTCCTGGGGCCACCTGTTTCCATTGGTGGTTGCGATCACCAGCATGCCGCTGACCTTTGTACTGTCGAATGACGCCTACTATTTTGGCGTGGTGCCGATCCTGGCTAATGCCGCCGCCGCTTATGGCATCGACCCGGTTGAAATCGCGCGCGCGTCGATCCTGGGGCAGCCGGTTCACCTCATGAGTCCGCTGGTGGCCTCAACCCTGTTGCTGGTGGGCATGGTCGATCGCGATATTGGCGACTTCCAGAAGGCCACCGTCAAATGGGCAGTGCTGACCTCTCTGGTCGTCACCGCGCTGGCCTTGTTGACCGGGGCCATCAGCCTGTTCACCTGATTCACCCATAACCTTTGCTGTCTTCCATCGCGCCTCACTCACGAGGCGCGTGTCGCCCTGCACTCCAAATAACAACAACGAGTCATTTGCCATGAACCATGTGTATACCCGTCGGGCTTTGTTTTGCGCGTTAGGCCTGGTACCCGTCGCAGGGGCCAACGCCGAAGGTTTTATTGATGACAGCAAACTCAAGCTGCAACTGCGCAATGTGTATTTCAACGAGAACTTCCGCGACGAGCACGGCTTGAGTGCGCGAGCCGCCAGAACGGCAAAAAGCGAACGTACCGAGTGGGCCCAGGGATTTCTGCTGGACTATCAGTCCGGATTTACTGCGGGCACCCTCGGCTTCGGCGTGGACGCCCTGGGACTCTATGGCGTAAAGCTGGATTCAGGGCGTGGTCGCAGTGGTACTGGGCTTATGCCGGTGCATGATGACGGGCGAGCGGCCGACGAGTTTGCCAGCGCCGGCGCTACCGCAAAAGCCAGGTTCGCCAAAACCACCGTCAAGTACGGCACCTTGCTGCCCAAGACACCGGTGCTGATTTACAACGATGCACGCTTGTTGCCCCAGACCTACCAGGGCACCCAGGTCAGCAGCACTGACATCGAAAACCTGGCCGTCACCGGCGGGCATCTGGACCGTTTCAAATTGCGCGACTCCACCAACAGCGTGCCGATCGTGCCTGATGGCTACAGCGGGGAAAAATCCGGAGATTTCAACTACGCCGGGGCTGAGTACAAATGGGGCAAAAACCTTCGCTTGAGTTATTTCTACGGGGAACTCGAGAACTTCTACCGACAGAACTTCGCCGGCATCCAGCACGACCTGCCGTTGGCCGGTGGCGTGCTGACCAGCGACCTGCGCTACTTCAACAGCGTTGATAGCGGCTCTGCCTACGCAGGCAAAATCGACAACGACATGTTCAGCGGCCAGTTGTCCTACGTGATCTCAGGCCATACCGTCGGAGGGGGTTACCAGGCCCTTCGTGGTGATGCCGGTTTACCCTACATCAGCGGCGCAACCGTCTACTCGTTCAGTAATGCCGGCATCGGCAAATTCATTGAGGAGGACGAGAAGACCTGGATGCTCAACTACGGCTACAACTTCGCCGCCGTCGGCGTGCCCGGCTTGACCTTTTCAACGCGCTACCTGAGCGGCAATGACGGTAAGTCCACGACCACGGTCAAGGAATGGGAGCGTGATACCGAGCTGGCTTACGTTGTGCAAGCCGGCACGTTCAAGGGGCTGGGCGTGCGCATGCGCAACTATGTCTACCGCTCTGAGTTCTCCCGCGGCCGCGACAGCAATCGCCTCTACCTCACCTATGACATCGCCCTTTGGTAAGTCGACGATCGCGGCCCTTGCGGCCGCTTTCATACAGATTCAGGTGAGGAACCCCAAGCATGCTGTTTAAAAATAAAGTACTGATGTTGGTGCTGGCCCCGGTGGTGCTGTTGTCCACGGTGCTGGCGCTGACAACGAGCACCACCTTGCTGTCGAGCGCCGAGCAGGAAGTCACGGTGACTCGGGAACGCCTGCTTGATGAAAGCCGGGAACGCTTGAAAGACTACGCCAACCTTGCCCGAACCTCAGTGGCGGAACTGTATGCGCTGGCCGAGACGGGGGACACCGCAACGCGTGCGCTGGCGATCGCGCGACTGTCGAAAATGAAGTATGGGGACGATGGCTATTTTATCGGTTACGACAGTCAGGTCGTGCGCCTGTTTCGTGGCGACAGCAGCGAAGGCGTCGGCACTAACATGAGTGACCGCAAAGACAAGAACGGGATTTACCTGAACCGGGAAATGGTTGCCGCAGCGAAGAACGACACCCACTTCGTCAACTATTCGGGGGCCCTGATCAATACGGATAAAGTCGTTCCCAAGCTGGCTTACAGCTTTTACCTGCCTGCCTGGGACATGGTGGTGGTCACCGCGATTAACCTCGACAGTATCGAAAACCAGGTGGCCAAAGTACGAGGGGAAATCCATCAGCGTGTGCGCAGCCTGGTCTACGGGATAACCGTCATCGCCTTGATTGCGCTCGGGATCACCGGCGTGCTCGCATTGTTATTGGTTAAAAGCAGCCTGCGTCCCCTTTCGCGGATTCGCGAGCACCTTGATGAAATCGCAGCGGGCGAAGGCGATCTGACACGGCGCTTACCCATCAGCCGCGACGAGTTCGGCCAAGTGGCTGTGTCGTTCAATGCCTTCGCCGATAAGATTCATGGGCTGGTCAGCCAGATCGTCGGCATGGCCCGAGAGCTGAATACATCGGTCACCCAGGTGGCCGAACAGAGCAAATGCATCGATCAGGTCATGGAACAGCAACGCCAGGAAACCGATCAGGTCGCCGCAGCCATTAATCAGATGTCATCCGCGGCGCAAGAGGTAGCCGTCAGTGCACAGAGCGCTTCGGATGCAGCCGGCGAAACCGATTTGCAGGCCCAGCACGCCAGGCAGGTCGTCAATGAAAGCATCGCCCGGCTGGGTACCCTGACCGAGGACCTGTCCGCGGGAGGCGTCTCATTGAAAAGCCTGCAAGGCGATGTAGAAGGCATTGTCACGGTGCTTGATGTCATCCGCTCGATCGCCGAGCAAACCAACCTGCTGGCACTCAATGCCGCGATCGAAGCGGCACGCGCCGGGGACGCGGGGCGCGGATTTGCCGTGGTTGCCGATGAAGTACGCGCGCTGGCAAGCCGGACGCAACTTAGCACCCAGGAAATTCAAGCGATGATCGAGCGCCTTAACCAGGCCACAACCAAGGTCGTCACTGCGATGAGCCATTCCGGCGCAGCAGGTCATGGCGCCAGCCTGCACGCGGAACAAGCCGGGCAGTCGCTGGGCAAAGCAGTCGAGTTGATCGTCACCATAAACACGATGAACGCGCACATCGCCAGCGCAGCGCAAGAGCAGACGTCGGTCGCCGAAGAAATCAATCGCAGCGTCCATCAGATAGCCCGCGCGATTGAAAACGTCGCCGACCAGACGCAAAGCGGCGTACACACGGTCGATGAGCTGTACGCCATCGGCCATCGCCTGGAAGGTCTGTTGAGGCAGTTCAAGATTTAACCGAGACGCCGGCTTGCGTTCAGATTGCAACGCCTGCGTGCGGTGGGGCCAGATGAACCTTCACCAAGACACTGCTGCTGTGCTTATCCACAATTGCCGGGATAACAATCAGCAATCCGCGTTGGGTCATTTTTCAAGTGGCTGGAGGTGGATTCCAGTGGAATCCAGAAACGAAAAAAGCGGCACAAGGCCGCTATTTCCGTGGCTTCCAGGCGCTCAGTGGGCCTTGGCGGAAGCAAATATGGCGCAGCGGACGGGACTCGAACCCGCGACCCCCGGCGTGACAGGCCGGTATTCTAACCGACTGAACTACCGCTGCGCGTAACACTTGAAGCGAATGGTGGGTGATGACGGGATCGAACCGCCGACCCTCTGCTTGTAAGGCAGATGCTCTCCCAGCTGAGCTAATCACCCTTCGTTTCGGTGTGGGCGCATCATACACCAAAAAATCGTAATGTCTTGATTTAAATGCAGTTTATTCAAAAAAAGTTTACCGCACGATTTTTTGCCATATTCCGGACAGCAAAAAGCCCGCTATTAAGCGGGCTTTCTGTGGTGACCTGGCGTTCAGCGTTCCAGATTACCGAATATGGCGCAGCGGACGGGACTCGAACCCGCGACCCCCGGCGTGACAGGCCGGTATTCTAACCGACTGAACTACCGCTGCGCGTAACACATGAAGCGAATGGTGGGTGATGACGGGATCGAACCGCCGACCCTCTGCTTGTAAGGCAGATGCTCTCCCAGCTGAGCTAATCACCCTTCGTCTCGGTGTGGCGCGCATTCTACGGAGCGACCTTGGGTCTGGCAAGCACTTTCTTAAATCTTTTTTTTGAGGCCTTCCAATGGCTTAGGCAGGGTTGGCCTGGGGCGCTATCAAGAGAATAATGCCCCCCTTTGTATAAAGGAGAGACTCACCCCATGTGGTTCAAGAACCTGCTTATCTATCGCCTGACCCAAGATCTGCCTGTTGATGCCGAGGCGTTGGAAGCGGCCATGGCCACCAAACTGGCGCGCCCTTGTGCCAGCCAGGAGTTGACCACCTACGGTTTCGTCGCACCGTTCGGTAAAGGTGAAGACGCTCCCCTGGTTCACGTCAGCGGTGACTTCCTGCTGATCGCCGCACGCAAGGAAGAACGCATCCTGCCGGGTAGCGTGGTGCGTGACGCACTGAAAGAGAAAGTCGAAGAGATCGAGGCCGAGCAAATGCGCAAGGTCTATAAAAAGGAACGCGACCAGATCAAGGATGAAATCATCCAGGCGTTCCTGCCCCGCGCTTTTATTCGCCGCTCGTCGACCTTTGCCGCCATCGCGCCGAAGCAAGGCCTGATCCTGGTGAACTCGGCCAGCCCGAAACGCGCCGAAGACCTGCTCTCCACCCTGCGTGAAGTGATCGGCACCCTGCCGGTGCGCCCACTCACCGTGAAAACCGCGCCAACGGCCATCATGACCGACTGGGTCACCACCCAGAAACCGGCCGATGACTTCTTCGTCCTCGACGAATGCGAACTGCGCGACACCCACGAAGACGGCGGCATCGTACGTTGCAAGCGTCAGGACCTGACCAGCGAAGAAATCCAGCTGCACCTGACCACCGGCAAAGTCGTGACCCAACTGTCCCTGGCCTGGCAGGACAAGCTGTCCTTCATGCTTGACGACAAGATGACCGTCAAGCGCCTGAAGTTCGAAGACTTGCTGCAAGACCAGGCGGAACAGGACGGTGGCGAAGAGGCCCTGGGTCAACTGGACGCCAGCTTCACGCTGATGATGCTGACCTTCGGTGACTTCCTGCCGGCGCTGATCGAAGCCCTCGGCGGCGAAGAAACCCCGCAAGGCATCTAAGCCGTGTGAAGATCAAATTGTGGGAGGAGCCCCTCCCACATTTGATCGCAGTTGCACTTCAAGCCTCTAACAACAAGGACACCCCATGCGCGCACTCGCCGCCTTGAGCCGCTTCGTCGGCAATACCTTCGCCTACTGGGTGTTGATTTTCGCCGTCGTCGCGTTCCTCGAACCCAGTTGGTTCATCGGCCTGAAAAGCGCCATCGTCCCGCTGCTGGGCCTGGTGATGTTCGGCATGGGGCTGACCCTCAAACTTGAAGACTTCGCCGAAGTCGCCCGCCATCCGTGGCGCGTGGCCCTGGGCGTAGTCGCACACTTCGTGATCATGCCGGGAGTGGCGTGGCTGCTGTGCCAGGCCTTTCACCTGCCGCCGGAAATTGCCGTCGGCGTGATCCTGGTCGGTTGCTGCCCAAGTGGCACGTCCTCCAACGTGATGACCTGGCTGGCCCGTGGCGACCTGGCGCTTTCAGTGGCCATCGCCGCCGTCACCACCCTCCTCGCCCCGCTGCTCACTCCGGCACTGATCTGGCTGTTGGCATCGGCCTGGTTGCCGGTGTCGTTCATGGAGTTGTTCTGGTCGATCCTGCAAGTGGTGCTGCTGCCGATCGTGCTCGGCGTGGTCGCGCAACGCCTGCTCGGCGAGCGGGTCCGCCACGCGGTAGACGTGCTGCCCCTGGTGTCGGTGATCAGCATTGTGATCATCGTTGCTGCAGTAGTGGCGGCCAGCCAGGCGAAAATCGCCGAGTCGGGCCTGCTGATCATGGCCGTGGTGATGCTGCACAACAGCTTCGGTTACCTGCTGGGCTATTTCACCGGCCGTGTGTTCAAACTGCCATTGGCCCAACGCAAATCGTTGGCGCTGGAAGTGGGCATGCAGAACTCCGGGCTCGGCGCCGCATTGGCCAGCGCGCACTTTTCGCCCCTGGCGGCGGTGCCCAGTGCGTTGTTCAGCGTCTGGCACAATATTTCCGGGGCATTGCTGTCGACGTATTTCCGCCGCATGAGCGAGAAAGAAGACCGCCGCGCACTGGAGAATACGCCGCAAACTTGATCGCATGATCAATTGTCGGCACTCTACCTAGCTTCGCGGGGACGACCTCGCGACGCTATCGAGGCGCACAATCCGGGGACGACCCCGCCTATAGAAGCGAGGTCATCATGTCCTGGATTATTCTGTTTTTTGCCGGCCTGTTCGAAGTCGGCTGGGCCGTCGGCTTGAAGTACACCGACGGTTTCAGCAAGCCACTGCCCACTGCCCTGACCATTGCTGCCATGGCCATCAGCCTCGGCCTGCTGGGGCTGGCCATGAAAGAACTGCCCTTGGGCACCGCCTATGCCATCTGGACCGGCGTGGGTGCCGTGGGCACGGTGATCGCCGGAATTATCCTGTTTGGGGAATCCATGGCGTTGTTCCGGCTGGCCAGTGTGGCGTTGATCATTTGCGGGCTTGTTGGGCTTAAGATCAGCGCTTAGGCCACTACCGCCATCGGGGGCAAGCCCCCGATGAGTCCGGAACATCCAGCACAGAACTACCTGACACTCCCCCGCAAAACACCAACCACCGCCTGCAACTGCGCAGGCGTAGCCGCCTCCACAGCAACAGGCTCACCTGCCACCAACACCACCCGCGACCAGATTCGATGAAACAAGCCCTTGTTCGGATCGCGGCTGAAGAAACTCCCCCACAACCCCTGCAACGCCATCGGAATCACTGGCACCGGCGTCTCTTCCAGAATGCGCGTCACCCCGCCACGGAACTCGTTCATCTCGCCATCACTGGTCAATTTGCCTTCCGGAAAGATACACACCAACTCCCCGTCCTTCAGGTACTGCGCAATGCGCGTGAAGGCCTTTTCATAGATCTGGATATCTTCGTTGCGCCCGGCAATCGGAATCGCCCCGGCGGTGCGGAAGATAAAGTTCAGCACCGGCAAACGGTAGATCTTGTAGTACATGACAAAGCGAATCGGCCGACGTACCGCGCCGCCAATCAACAGCGCATCGACAAACGACACGTGATTGCACACCAGCAACGCGGCGCCTTCGTCCGGGATCAGGTCGAGGTTGCGATGCTCCACGCGGTACATGGAATGGCTGAGCAGCCAGATCATGAAGCGCATGGTGAACTCGGGAACGATCCTGAAGATGTAGGTGTTGACCGCAATGTTGAGCAGCGACACCACCAGGAACAACTCTGGGATCGACAGCTTGGCCACACTCAGCAGCAGGATCGACACAATCGCCGACACCACCATGAACAACGCATTGAGAATGTTATTGGCGGCGATCACCCGCGCCCGCTCGTTCTCGGCAGTACGCGACTGGATCAGCGCATACAGCGGCACGATATAAAAGCCGCCGAACACACCCAGGCCCAGGATATCGAACAACACCCACCAGGCCTGGCCATAGCTGAGCACCGCGAGCCAATCGTTGGCTTGAACGTTCTGCGAGAAGCCCCCGGAATGCCACCACAACAGCAGGCCGAACACCGTCAGGCCGAACGAGCCAAACGGCACCAGGCCGATTTCCACCTTACGCCCGGAGAGTTTTTCGCAGAGCATCGAGCCCAGGGCGATGCCCACCGAGAACACGGTGAGGATCAGGGTCACCACGGTTTCATCGCCGTACAACCACTCCTTGGCGTAGGCCGGGATCTGCGTCAGGTAGATCGCGCCGACAAACCAGAACCATGAGTTGCCGACAATCGAGCGCGACACCGCCGGCGTCTGCCCCAGGCCCATGCGCAGCGTGGCCCACGACTGGGTGAAGATATTCCAGTCCAGACGCAGTTGCGGCGTAGAAGCCGCTGCCCGCGGAATGCTGCGGCTGGCCAGGTAACCCAGCACGGCCACGCCAACAATCGCCACCGCCACGATCGGCGCGTAATGGCTGGACGACATCATGATCCCGGCGCCAATGGTGCCGGCCAGGATGGCCAGGAACGTGCCCATCTCCACCAGGCCGTTGCCACCTACCAGCTCATCTTCGTGCAGGGCCTGGGGCATGATCGAGTACTTCACCGGGCCGAACAACGCCGAGTGGGTGCCCATGGCAAACAGCGCCAGCAGCATCAATTCCAGATGGTTGAACAGGAAGCCCGTGGCGCCGACGGCCATGATCACGATCTCGCCGATCTTGATCGCGCGGATCAACGCATCCTTGTTGAATTTCTCGCCAAACTGCCCGGCCAGCGCCGAGAACAGGAAGAACGGCAGGATAAACAGCAAGGCGCACAGGTTGACCCAGATGGCGCGGTCACCGTCGATAGTGAGCTTGTAGAGAATCGCCAGGATCAGCGATTGCTTGAAGATGTTGTCGTTGAAAGCGCCCAGCAACTGGGTGATGAAAAACGGCAGGAAGCGCCGTGTGCGCAGCAAGGTGAATTGTGAGGGGTGGCTCATCGTCCGTGTTCCTGCGTGGCCTAATAGTTATCAGGCCACGACTTTACCTAACTCCGCTTACTTATTCCCTAGTCCTGCAATGCACGGCGAAACAAAAAGCTCTCCTTTATAGGCGCCCTGCAGGGTGCGCTTGGCCACGATCAGCCACATCAGCGCCAACGCCACCACCAGCATGCTGCCAAATGCGCTGAAGAAGCCCAGGTGCAGCAGGCTCGCCAGCTTCAGCGTGGCCAGGGCGTAAACGCCCAACGGGAAGGTAAAACCCCACCAGCCCAGGTTGAACGGAATACCGCCGCGCAGGTAACGCAGGGTGATCAATACCGCGATCAGCATCCACCACAAGCCGAAGCCCCACAGGGTGATACCTGCAACCAGGCCGAGACCATTGGCCATTTCACCCACGCCAGGCAAGCCATTGTCGGCAAAGATGGCCGGTGCATCGCCGCCCAGCAGCAACATGCCCAGGGCACCGGTACCGATCGGGCCCAGCGCCAGCCAGCTCGACGCGGCCATGTTGGCGTGGGGCAGTTTGTGCAGGGCCATGCGCAACATCAGGATGGTCAGGATGCTGAACGCCACTGGCAGCGAAAACGCCCACAGCACGTAGCTGGTCACCAGCATCACCAGTTGCGAGTGAGCGTCCGCAAGATGCGGCGCGAGCAAGCCACCGCTGGCTGCGGCGACTTCGGCCGCCACCACCGGCAACAGCCAGACAGCCGTCATCTGGTCGATGCTGTGTTCCTGGCGGGTGAACATCATGAAGGGAATCAGTACACCGCAGGCCAGTGCCATCGCCACATCCAGCCACCACAGGGCTTCGGCCAGCGGGATCACATCGCCCCCCCAACGCGGCAGGCCAAACAGCAGCAAGCCATTGAGAATGGTCGCCAGGCCCATGGGAATGGTGCCGAAGAACATCGAGACCGTGGAGTGCCCGAAGATCCGCCGCGCCTCGTGGAAAAACATCACCCAACGCGCGGCATATAAGGCACTGAACACGATGAACAGGCCGATGGTGAACCACCACAGCCCTTCGGCAATGGCATGCAAACCTGGCAGATTGGCCGGCAACTGCGCCAGGGCCAGCGCCAGCACGCCGGTGCCCATGGTCGCGGCGAACCAGTTGGGGGTGAATTGACGAATCACTTCCCGGGGACGGGTCAGGTGACTGAAGGGTTTGTAGCTGATGGTCGTCGAGCAGGTCATGATGGCAATCCTCTTCCTCGCATGAGGTTGAGACCATGGTAGAACCTGATCGAATATCTATATAACGGGTAATATCTCTAACTGTTATCTACTTTGCAGATATACAGGCCGCCTTGGACTTTGCCGAATCCTGCAGCAGCAACGCGATCAAGGCCCCGAGGGCCAGCAGAATGAGGACTGCGCCGTAACCGTCGGTGGTGGCGATCAGGCCAAAGCGGCGAATGAGGTTGCCCGCCAGCAGCGAAGGCAAGCAAAACGCCAAATAACTCAACACATAGAATGCCGACATCAAGCCTGCCCGTTCATGGGGCAAGGCCAACGGCACCACACTGCGCAAGGCGCCGAGAAAGCCGGCGCCGAAGCCACTGCCGGCGATCAACGTGGCGATAAAAAACAGTGGCAGGCTGGCGCTGTGCACCGCCGTGAGGATCATCGCCACGCCCACAGCCAACAGCATCGCGCCCAGGCGCAGTACCTTGCTGGCCGGGCGATTGCGCAGGGTGAAGATCATCAGCGCACCGCTCAAGGTCAGCACCGCCACCAGGCCGCCGCCGATAAGGTTGGACGTGGAGCCTGTCGCCGCCCGTACCAGCGACGGCGCCAGCGACAAGTAGAAACCACCCATCGCCCACACCGCCACGTCCACCGGCAACGACAGCCATAACGCCCGACGCGCCTGGGGCGGCACATGCAGGGTTGGGCGCAGCGAAGCCAGCGCACCGGGAATACGCTGGACGGTTTCCGGCAGGCGCCACACGCACAGTGCCTGCACCAGCATCAGCGCCAGCAGTGTCCAGTAGATCAACTGCGTCGGCAGCGGCGCGAACTCCACCAGCAAACTGCTGCCCATCGCCCCGCACGCCATGCCCAGCAGCGGCGCCACACTGTTGACCAACGGGCCCTGCTGGCGGTCGGTGTCGAGCAACGCCGCGCCCAGCACCGCCGTGGCCATGCCGGTGGCAAACCCCTGCACGGTACGTGCGGCGATCAGCCAGGCCACGCTGCTTTCATTGATAAACAACACCATCGCCAGCATATTCAGAAGCAGTGCGGTGAAAATCACCGGCCGGCGCCCCAGATGGTCCGACAGCGATCCCACGGTCAACAACGCCGCCAGCAGGCTCAAGGCGTACACACCAAAAATCAGCGTGAGCATGCCCGCGGAAAAATGCAGGCCTTCCTGATACAGGTGATACAACGGCGTTGGCGCACTGGACGCCGCGAGAAACGTCAGCAAGGTGACCGCAAGGAACACCAGGCTGGAACGATGAGAAGTGAGGCTGGACATGGGCACGCTCCGCTAAAGCTAATATTTTGCTTTTGCGGAGTGTGCTACCCGCCAGCGCTTAAAGCAAATTCTTTGTGTTAAGGTCGCAAGCATGGCGATAAAAGAAGGTCTCCGCCCGGGGGGCCGCAGTGCCCGGGTACAAGAATCGGTCCATTCGGCCGTGCGTGATTTGCTGGAAGCCCATGAGCGCTCCAGTGTCACAGTGCCGATGATTGCCGCACGCGCAGGCGTCACGCCGTCGACTATCTACCGGCGCTGGGGCGACCTCTCGGTGCTGCTCGCGGACGTGGCCCTGGCGCGCATGCGCCCCGACAGCGAGCCCGCCAACACCGGCAGCCTGCGTGGCGACTTGCGGGCGTGGGCCGAGCAATACCTGGATGAGATGAGTTCGGAGCCGGGGCGCAACATGATGCGCGACCTGCAATGCAGCGTGACGCCGGGCTACTGCGTGAGCATCTTGAGTGGGCAGTTTCAGGCGATTGTCGATCGTTATCCGGACCCGGCGCCACCGAGCGTGGACCACTTGATCAATCTGCTCGCAGCGCCGACGGTGTTTCGTATTCTGTTCTCAACCGCGCCACTGAAAGTTGAAGAACTGCACGCGCTGATCGAGCTGGCACTGAAGGCCTGAAGACCTGACACAAACCAAATGTGGGAGGGGGCTTGCTCCCGATAGCGGTATGTCAGTCAGCTTATCTGTAGCTGACACATCGCAATCGGGAGCAAGCCCCCTCCCACATTTTTCTACCGCGTTTATCAGGTACGCATCCCGCGCCCGCTCACCAACAACCGCGCGCAACCGATATACAACACCACCGTCGCCACCAGCATAAAGGTGATCGCCACGCTGATCTTGATATCCGACACGCCAAGGATGCCGTAGCGGAAGGCGTTGACCATGTGCAGCACCGGGTTGGCCAGCGACACGGTCTGCCAGAACGGCGGCAGCAGGGTGATGGAGTAGAACACCCCGCCCAGGTAGGTCAGCGGTGTCAGCACGAAGGTCGGGATGATCGAAATATCATCGAAATTGCGCGCGAACACGGCGTTGATAAACCCCAGCAACGAGAAGATCGTCGCCGTCAGCACCACCACCAGGATAGTGACGCCGAGGTGATGCACCTGCAGGTGGGTGAAGAACAGCGACAGCAGCGTCACGATCACCCCCACCATCAGGCCGCGCAGCACGCCGCCCAGGGTGTAGCCGATCAAGATGGTGTGCGGCGACACCGGCGAGACCATCAGCTCTTCGATGGAGCGCTGGAACTTGCTGCCGAAGAAACTGGAGACCACGTTGCCGTAGGAGTTGGTGATCACCGACATCATGATCAGACCCGGCACGATGTACTCCATGTAGGTGAAACCACCCATGTCGCCGATCTGGCGGCCGATCAGGTTGCCGAAGATCACGAAGTACAAAACCATGGTGATCGCCGGCGGCAGCAGGGTCTGCGGCCAGATCCGGGTAAAGCGCTTCACTTCGCGGTAGACGATGGTCTGCAGCGCGACGAGGTTGGGTTGCAGCTCAGAACTCATACCGCCACCTTCGTCAGATTTTTCTCCACCAGGGACACGAACAACTCCTCAAGGCGATTGGTTTTATTACGCAGGCTCAGCACTTCGATGTTCTGGGTCGCCAACTGGGTGAACAACGCAGTGATGCCCATGGCTTTATCCACCTGGACTTCCAGGGTGTGGCTGTCCACCAGGCGGCTGGGGTAACCAAGCAGTTGCGGCGGGACCGACAGGTTGTTCTTCAGGTCAAGCAGGAAGGTCTCCACATGCAACTGGCCCAGCAGGTTACGCATGCTGGTGTTCTCGACAATGGTGCCGTGGTCGATGATGCCGATGTTGCGGCACAGTTGCTCAGCCTCTTCCAGATAGTGAGTGGTGAGGATGATGGTGATGCCCTTCTCGTTCAGCTCGGTGAGGAAGGTCCACATCGACCGACGCAGCTCGATGTCCACGCCGGCGGTGGGTTCGTCGAGGATCAACAAGCGCGGTTCATGCACCAGTGCGCGGGCGATCATCAGGCGACGCTTCATCCCGCCGGACAGCGAACGCGAAGGCACGTCGCGCTTGTCCCACAGGCCCAGTTGAGTTAGGTACTGCTCGGCGCGTTCCTTGGCGATTTTCGCCGGGATGCCGTAGTAACCGGCCTGGGTCACGACAATGTCGAAGGTCTTTTCGAACTGGTTGAAGTTGAATTCCTGGGGCACTACGCCGATGGAACGCTTGAGCGCCGCCGGAGATTTGTCCAGGTCATGACCGAAGATATTCACTGTACCGCTGGTCTTGTTGACCAGGGTCGAGAGGATGCCGATGGTGGTGGATTTGCCGGCACCGTTGGGACCGAGCAAGGCGAAGAAGTCACCTTCAGCAACGTCCAGATCGATACCACTCAGGGCCTGGAAACCGTTGCCGTAGGTTTTGGTTAGCTGCCGGATGGACAGAGCGGAACTCATATCGGAATACGCACCAAAGAAGGGATTAGACACAGTAGATGAGGGCGCAGCCCACGTAGTTCAACGGCGGCGCATGACAGGCATGGTGCTTGCCCGCGCCGCACAAGTACAGTCACCTGTATTAATAGTCAGTATTAAGTCAACGCGGTCATGACCGCTTTGCGGTAGGCGGGGCGTTGTTGCAGGCGCTGGTACCAGGCCTCCAGATGGGGCATCGAAGGGCGTTCGATGGGCATCTCGAACCAGGCGTAGATAAAGCAGCCGAGGGGAATATCACCGATGCCGAAGGTATCTCCCGACAGGTAAGGCTGCTCGGCCAATGCGCTGTCCACGGTGCTCAGTGCATCGATACAGGCCTGACGCCCGGCATTGATGCTGTCCCAGTTCTGCTTTTCCGCCGGGGTGCGCACAATGCCCCAGAACACAGCCTTGAACGGTTCGGCAAGGGTCGAGGTGGTCCAGTCCATCCACTTTTCGGCACTGGCACGCACTTGCAGGTCGCTCGGGTAAAACGCCGACGCGTGCTTGGCGCAGAGGTAGCGCACGATGGTGTTGGACTCCCACAACACAAAGTCACCGTCCTCGATCATCGGCACCCGACCGTTCGGGTTCAATGCCCGGTACTGCGGCGTGTCGACCACACCAAAAGCCCCGCCCGCATCAATTGCCTCATAGTCCAGGCCGAGTTCCTCGGCGCACCACAGTGCCTTCCTGACGTTTGATGAATTTTTACGACCCCAGATTTTCAGCATGACCGCGCCTTATTGTTGATGAACATGGCTTGATGAACGCAGCAGCATACGCCGGTTCACGCGCGGCTTAAATCGCTCTGCATATCGCCCAGCAGGGCCGGCATGTCCTCGCCGAACAAGTGCGGGTAACAGGCCTGGATATGCGCGAAGAAAAAATCCTCGGGCACATCCGGGAACTGGCCATGGTCCACCACGTACTCCATCGAGCGCTGTCCCTGGCGATTGAATGCATGGAATACGCTGTGGTTGATCCCGTCGAAGTCCAGCGGCGGTACGTCGAACACGTCACACAGTTGCCGGTTGAACGCCGGGGTCGCCTTGACCCAGCGGCCATCGAGGTAAAGCTCGGTGTAGCCATGCATGGCGAACACATCGCTTTTGAGCAACGCTATCAGGCGTGGCGTCGACAGATGATTGCGCACGTCCGCCAGGCCGATGCGCGCCGGAATGCCACAGTGGCGGGCGCAGGCCGCGAGCAAGGTGGCCTTGGGCACGCAATAGCTTTCGCCGGCGGCCAGCGCAAAGCTCGCGCTCAGGCTGTCGGGGTCGCGGCTGAAGGTGTAGGGGTTGTAGCGAATGGCCTCACGCACGGCGTAATAGAGGCTGACCGCCTGGTCACGTAAAGCCGCGCTGGGACCGCGATGTTTTTCGGCGAACTCCACCACCGCAGGGTGGTCACTATCGATGAAGCGGCTGGGACTCAGGTACGTATCCATGAGCTTGATCTCCGAGGGAAGCCTGGAGTTTAACGACAGGTCTGTCCTAGAGATAACGACGAATCGGCCAAATGTCGGCGCCTGCTGAGAGGCGCTCCCAACCTAACTTCCAGTACAACTTGTAACACCTGATCACCCCGCTTGTTCGGATGCCGACTAAGCTCCCTGGTGGTTTCGCCCCTGGTTTCACGGAGGATTGAATATGCTGTTGTTGTGGATACTGGTTCTGGTGGTCGGCGTTGCCTACCTGGCACATCGCCGCGTCGCCCCGCTGCCCGCCCTGGGCGTGGTCGCCGTTTACCTGCTGGCGATGGGCGCCTGGAGCCACGCACCGGGTTGGCTGCTGCTGATTTTCTGGGTGTTGATCGCTGTGGTCGCCGCGCCCCTGCTGTTGCCGGACCTGCGCCGCCAATACTTCACCAAGCCGCTGTTCAGCTGGTTTCAGAAAGTCTTGCCGCCGATGTCCGAGACCGAGCGCGATGCCATCGACGCCGGCACCGTGTGGTGGGACGGCGAGCTGTTCAGCGGTCGTCCCGATTGGGACAAGTTGCTGGCCTACCCCAAGGCCCAACTGACCGAGGAAGAACAGGCATTTATCGACGGCCCCACCGAAGAACTCTGCGCCATGGTCAGCGACTGGGAAATCGGCCAGGCCATGGACCTGCCGCCAGCCGCGTGGGAGCACATCAAGACCCACGGCTTCTTCGCCCTCATCATCCCCAAGGAATACGGCGGCAAAGGCTTCTCGGCCTACGCCCACTCCCAGGTCGCGATGAAACTCGCCACCCGCAGCGGCGACCTGGCCTCCACCGTGATGGTGCCCAACTCCCTCGGCCCGGCCGAACTGCTGCTGCACTACGGCACCGACGAACAACGCAACCACTACCTGCCGCGCCTGGCGCGTGGCGATGACATTCCCTGCTTCGCCCTCACCGGCCCGCTGGCCGGCTCCGATGCTGGCGCCATGCCTGACACGGGCGTGATCTGCAAAGGTGAATGGGAAGGCAAGGAAACCCTCGGCCTGCGCCTGAACTGGGAAAAACGCTACATCACCCTTGGCCCGGTCGCGACCCTGCTGGGCCTGGCCTTCAAGGCCCACGATCCAGACCACCTGCTGGGTGACGAAGAAGACCTGGGCATCAGCCTGGCGCTGATCCCTACCGACACCCCCGGTGTGGAAATCGGCCGTCGCCACCTGCCCCTCGGCGCCGCATTCATGAACGGCCCGAACTCCGGCAAGGACGTGTTCATCCCCCTGGAGTACCTCATCGGCGGCCAGGAAATGCTCGGCAAAGGCTGGATGATGCTGATGAACTGCCTGTCAGTCGGCCGTTCGATCTCCCTGCCCGCCGTGGGCACCGGCGCCGCCAAGTTCACCAGCCTGGTCACCGGCCAATATGCCCAAGTACGCGAGCAGTTCAACGTACCGCTGTCGGCTTTCGAAGGTATCCAGGAAGCCCTGGCCCGCATCGGCGGCAACGCCTGGCTGATGGACAGCGCGCGCATGCTCACCGCCAATGCCGTGGACCTCGGCGAAAAACCCTCGGTGCTGTCGGCGATCCTCAAGTACCACCTGACCGAGCGCGGCCGCGAGTGCATCAGCCACGCCATGGACGTGCACGGTGGCAAGGGCATCATCATGGGCCCGAACAACTACCTGGGCCGCAGCTGGCAGGGCGCGCCGATCTTCATCACCGTGGAAGGCGCGAACATCCTTTCGCGCAACCTGATGATCTTCGGCCAGGGCGCCATCCGTTGCCATCCGTTCGTGCTCAAGGAAATGGCGTTGGCCGGTCGTGAAGACCACGATCAGGCGCTGAAGGAGTTCGATGGACTGTTGATGCAGCACATTGGTTTTGCCGTGAGCAATGCCGCCAGCACCCTGGTGCTGAACCTCGGCGTTGGGCACTTCGAGAAAGCCCCGGGCAACCGTTTGAGCCAGGGTTATTTCCGCGCCTTGAACCGCCAGGCTGCCGCGTTCGCGCTACTGGCGGACCTGAGCATGATGCTGCTGGGTGGTGAGTTGAAACGCCGTGAACGCCTGTCGGCACGCCTCGGTGACGTACTGAGCCACATGTACCTGGCGTCGGCGGCACTCAAGCGTTACCACGATCTGGATTCGCCGGATCATCTGGAACCGCTGTTCGCCTGGGCCATGGAAGAAAGCCTCGGCGAGTCCGAACGTGCGCTGGATGAACTGCTGAGCAACTTCCCGAATAAAGTGCTGGGCTGCCTGCTGCGGGTGATTGTGTTCCCGTTCGGGCGTCGCCATACCGGTCCATCCGATGCGCTGGATGCCGAAGTGGCCGCGGTGATTGGCCGCGCCAAAGGCGATCCGACCCTGGAAGAATTGCTGGCTGGCTGCTACCGCCCGCAATCGGCAGAAGATCCCGTGGGCGCGCTGCAACACGCCTACGACCTGCTGGGTGCCAGCCACCCGCTGCAGAAAAAACTGCATGCCGCGCTCAAAAGTGGCCAGGTCAAACCGACTGCCGGCGAACATGCCATCGACGCCGCGCTGCATGCCGGTGTGTTGCAACCGGCGGAAGCGCAAACCCTGCGTGACGCCGAAGCGGCACGGCGCAAGGTGATCGACGTGGATGATTTCAGCAAGGAAGAGCTGGTAAACGCTGAGGGTAAAGTCCGCTGAGTTCAGCGGTCATATAAAAACGGGCGCGAGGGGCATATACTCTCGCGCCCGTTTTTGCTTTAGAGGACTTATCTCGTGTCCAACGTCGTTGCCGATCATCTCGTCTTGCTCGACCACCTGCGCAGCATCCTGGTTGCCGTCGGCGAAGCCGAACAGGTGCCCGAGGAAAGCCACACCCTGTTCCTGGAGCGCTTTGACGAACTGCGCGCCCTGCTGCCGATCGACCCGATCGAAAGCCAGTACCTGGGCCAGGACCTGATGAGCCAGGTCATCCTGCGCTACCCACAGATCGCCCACCTGGTTCCCCGCGACCTGCTGTGGTTCTTTGGCGGCGATTGCCTGCACTTCATGCCCGACGAAGAACTGGACCTGTACCAGGCCCTGGAAGAACGTCGCTTTGAAGCCGAACAGAATGAAGAACCGTTCGACTGGAACCAGGAAAAGCAGCTGCTGGCCATGCCGCAAGACCAAAGCAAACACTGATCCATAGGCGCGAGGGAGACGCTTGGTTCCTACAGCTTTTTCAACGTGGGCTCCCTCGCCATACACTCCACCAGATAATCGATAAATACCCGCAGCTTCGGCGGCAGGTAACGCGTGGGCGAATGCAACAACCACGCCTCACCATGGTAGGACGCAATAAAGTCCCACCCCGGCAACACCTGTACCAACCGCCCCTCCTCCAACGCATGCCGCGCGGTGAAATACGGCAAGCTGCCAATTCCCACATGCTGCAATACCGCATCCAGCCGCACGCCGGTGTGGTTCGCCGCATAACGCCCACGCACGCCGACCGTTACCGTCTTGCCGCCCTGGCGGAATTTCCAGCGCGAGTCCCCCGGAGTTTCACCCAGATAGATGCAACTGTGCGCCAGCAAGTCGTGGGGATGCTCCGGCGTACCGTGCTCGACTAAATACTGCGGCGTGGCACAGAGTAAATGTTCAATCGGCAATAGCTGCCGCCCCACCAGACCCGGCGGTGGGCTGTCGGTGATGCGGATGCTCAGGTCGACGTTGTCGTCAATCAGGTCCACATGCCGATCTTCAAGGATCAATTGCACGTCCACCTTGGGATAACGCCGCAGAAACTCCGGCATATGCGGGTGCACCACAAACCGCCCCACCGCCTTGGGCACACTGACTCGCACCAGGCCCTCGGCTTCGTGGGTGAACTGGCCGCTGATCTCCATTACTGAGCGCGCCGCATTGACCATCTCCTGACAGCGCTTGAACACCTCCTCACCGCCCTCACTCAGGCGCAATTTGCGCGTGGTGCGCTGCAGCAAACGGGTAGCCAGGGCCTTTTCCAGGCGCGAAATACTGCGACTTACCGCCGACGGCGAAACGCTCAACTGTCGCGCCGCTTCGGAGAAGCTGCCGGTCTCTACTACCTTGACGAAAATCGCCATTTCACCCAGCAGCGGCAAAGGAAGATTGATGCTCATGACGCACAGGTCCATTGATATTTGAGCGGATTATCACCTATCCAAGCACTATTTATACTGCCCGCAGAACCCTGATGCGGATGCAGAAAATGACCGAACGCCTGTTTTTCACCCACGACCACCTGACCGCCGAGCTGGAAGTGCTGAGCTGCACACCCTGGGAGGGCCAGTTTGCGGTCGTCTTGCAGTCGACGATTTTCCATCCCCAAGGCGGTGGCCAGCCGTTCGACACGGGCTGGCTGGGCGACAGCCAGGTACTGCGGGTCACCCAGGAAACTGATCGCGTGGTGCACTACGTCAACCAACCGCTGGAGCCGGGGCCCATCACCGCTCGGGTCGATGAACCACGCCGCACCCTGCATACCCGCCTGCATTCCGCCGGACATTTGATCGGCAACGTCGGCGAAACCCTGGGCTGGATGCCCATCAAGGCGCATCACTGGCCAGGTGAGGGCAAGATCACGTTTATCCGTGGCGAAACGGCTCAAGCCATGGACGCCGAGTTCATTCAACAGCAGATCAACCAATGGATCGCCGCCGACTACCCGCGCCATATGACCCTGGACGACGGCAGCCGCGAAGTGGGTTTCGGTGATTTGCCCGCCTACGCGTGCGGCGGCACCCATGTGCAAACGCTGAGCGAACTGGGCCAGGTCACGATCCTCGCACTCTCGGAGAAAAAGGGTGCGTTGTCGGTGCGTTACAGCCTGGAGTAGAACGCGGCGCTGAGGGTGCTATTGAGTTTTTAGATAAGCCTCCTGTTCGCGTCCCGGGCACACCTTGGCAGTGGTAGTGTGTCGAAATATTTCTGACATATTGATCAGAAATCCCCTACTTCCCCCTGCAAAGGAATGCCTTCAACCATGCACTTTCCACTCAAGCAATTGGCGGCTGCCACACTTTTCGCGGCCAGCCTTTCGGTGATGACTACGCCCGCCTTTGCCAACATCACTCCAGAGCAAAGCACGGCGATTCTGAAGAGTTTCAGCGAAACGTCGGTCACTGATTTCCGTGGTTTCCTAGGCACCCTGGCCAAGGGCGACCTGGGCAAGGCCGACGACGTGGGCCCGGCGATCAGCGCCTTTCTCGATAACAAAACCCTGACCGCCGACCAGCAGAACGAAATCCACCGCCTGCTGGGTATTTACACCCGAGTGAAATACGGCAAGGCCGCCCTCGACACACTGCGCGAACTGGTGGAAATCCCGACCTTTAACGTCGACGGCGTGCCGCAGTACAGAAACCCGGAATTCATCCGGATTGCCGACAAGATCCAGGCCCTGGCCAAGACCTTCAACCTGAACTTCCGTAACGTCGACAACCGCGTGTACGAGATTTCCCTGCAAGGCAGCGGTGACGAAGTGGTGGGCATCCACGCCCACGCCGACGTGGTGCCGGTAACGCCGGAAAACTGGGTGCTGAAAGACGGCACCAAGCTCGACCCGTTCAAGGTCACGCTGATCGGCGACCGCATGTATGGCCGGGGCACCGAGGATGACAAAAACGGCATCGTGGTGGCGATGTACGCCATGAAGGTGATCAAGGAAGAAAAGTTGCCGTTGGCCCGCAACTTCAAGCTGCTGGTGGACACCACCGAAGAAACCTCCGGTGACGCGATCCCCTATTACTTCGAACGCAACCCGACGCCGCAATACAACCTGGCGCTGGATGGCGGCTACCCGGTGGTGATTGCCGAGAAAGGTTATGGCACTGTCATGGCCACCTTCCCGCGCCGCAAAGGAGAAGGCAAAGGCGCCGAAATCATCTCGATGACCGGCGGCATGGCCACCAACCAGATTCCATCGGCCTCGGTTGCAACGTTTATCAGCGACAAGCCTGCCGCACTGGCCGCCAGCCTGCAAAAAGCCGGCGCGGAGTATGCCAAGCGCAACGGCGGCGACTTCGAGGTCGCAGCCAAGGTGGTCGGCAAAGAGGTCAAGCTGACGGTGACCGGGGTTTCCGCACACTCCTCCGAACCACAATCTGGCATCAACCCGGTGTCGCGCATGCTGGAGTTGATCCACGTTGTCGACGGCAAGATCGCCCTCAAGCATAACCACATCACCGACGCCGCCCGTTATGCCTCGGATAACTGGGGCCTGGATTATCTGGGCGGCAAATTGGGCGTAGGTTTCTCCGACGATTTCATGGGGCCGCTGACCACCTCGTTGACCTTTGTCGGCCTGGATGACAAAGCTTTCAAGCTGGCGGTGAACCTGCGTGTACCAAAGGGCAAATCGCCGGAGAAGCTGAAAACCGAGATTTCCGACAAGCTGAGCGCCTGGGACAAGCAAACCAAGGTCAACGTGGACTTCACCTACTCGGTCGCCGAACCGATGTTCCGCAACCCGGAAGGTGAGTGGGTGAAGGCGTTGTTGGCCGTGGCCAGCGAGAACCTGGGCATGGAGCATAAGTTCGGCACCTCGGCCGGCGCGACGTCCGTGCATGAACTGCCCAATGGCGTGCAATTCGGCCTGGCGCGGCCGGAAGTGAAATACACCGGACACACCGACAATGAGTTCAAGACGGTCGAGCAATTCTTGCTGGATCTGCAGATCGTCACCGAGATGATGGGGCGTATCGGGGAGTTGCCGAAGCTCTGACAGCGGTTCGAGCCCGCTACGGCTCAGCAACAGATAGCACATGCAAAAACGCCGATCAGCATTGATCGGCGTTTGCATTGATAGACAAAAAACTCAACCTGCCACGCCCAGGAACGGCAACGCCAAGTACAACTTGATCACCACCGCATTGGTGATATCGATGAAAAACGCCCCCACCATTGGCACCACCAGAAACGCAATCTGCGACGGGCCGAAGCGTTGAGTCACTGCTTGCATATTGGCAATGGCCGTTGGCGTGGCGCCGAGTCCGAAACCGCAATGCCCTGCCGCCAACACCGCCGCATCATAGTTGCTGCCCATGACCCGGAACGTGACGAAAATCGCGAACAGCGCCATCAACAACGCCTGCGCGGCCAACAGGATCACTATCGGCAGCGCCAGTGCCGCAAGGTCCCAGAGTTTGAGCGACATTAGGGCAATGGCCAGGAACAACGACAAACTGACGTTGCCCAGCACCGACACTTCACGCTCGAAAACTTGATGCCAGCCCAGCGCCGACAACCCGTTACGCAGCACTACACCGATAAACAGCACGCACACGAAAGTAGGCAATTCGAACGCTGTTCCTTGAAGAAAACCATTGAGCAAAGTGCCGACCTGCAGACTGATCGCGAGAAGCGCGAGGGTCTCGATAAACGAGGATGAAGTGATCAAGCGTTCTTGGTTTGGCTGCTCGAAGCCCTTGGGCAGGCGCGGTTGCGGGTGCTCCAGGCCTGGCGTCTGGACACGCTTGATGAGCAAGCGCGCGACCGGCCCACCAATCAAGCCGCCGAGGACCAAACCGAAGGTTGCCGAAGCGATGGCCAGTTCGGAGGCGGAGGCGACCGCATACTTTTCGCTGAACACCGAGCCCCACGCAGCCCCGGTGCCGTGACCACCCGACAATGTCACGGAGCCCGCAAGCAAGCCCATCAGAGGGTCAAGCCCCAACGCCGTAGCCAACGCGATGCCCATGGCGTTCTGCACCACCAACAGTGCGGTAACGACCAGCAGGAAAATACCCAGGATGCGTCCGCCTTTCTTCAGGTTGGCGAAGTCCGCATTCAGTCCAATGGTGGCAAAAAATGCCAACATCAACGGGGTTTGCAACGAAGGGTCGAACCGCACCTCGATATCAGCCAGCCCGCGTAACGCCAGCAGCAGCATGGCAACCAATAAGCCGCCGGCCACCGGCTCAGGAATGTTGTAAGTGCGCAAAAAACTGATACGCGCGACCAGTCCGCGCCCCAGCAATAGAACCAGTGACGCGGCGACCAGCGTGGAATAGAAATCGAGTTCAAGCATCTAGGCAGCTCTCTGGAATGGGCCGGGAAATCGGGCACGCCAGAGTAAAGATCACGAGGCCTGTACGCACCCACCTCACTCCAACTACAGAAAACTCCTACAAAACGTACAACAACGCCCGGCAAAACGGGTGTGCATCATCGAAAAAACAGCACAAACAAAAACGCCGATCATCTCTGATCGGCGTTTTTGTTGAATATGGAGCGGGAAACGAGACTCGAACTCGCGACCCCGACCTTGGCAAGGTCGTGCTCTACCAACTGAGCTATTCCCGCAAATGGCGTCCCCTAGGGGACTCGAACCCCTGTTACCGCCGTGAAAGGGCGGTGTCCTAGGCCACTAGACGAAGGGGACACGCTACTGAAACACATGGTGTGTATTTCAGTGCCCAGAGGCCTCGTCCGAAGACTTGGTCCTGGTTTCACTCAGTGCCGCCCGAAAGCCACACTGCTTGTAAATTGGAGCGGGAAACGAGACTCGAACTCGCGACCCCGACCTTGGCAAGGTCGTGCTCTACCAACTGAGCTATTCCCGCATATGGCGTCCCCTAGGGGACTCGAACCCCTGTTACCGCCGTGAAAGGGCGGTGTCCTAGGCCACTAGACGAAGGGGACACACGTACAACATTCACTCCCTACCGCGTTTCGCTGTGTGCTTTACGCTGTAAGTGGCGCGCATTCTATGGATGGATTGAAAGGTCGTCAACCCCCAAGGATAAATTTATTTAAATCAATGACTTCGCCCGCGTTTACCGGGCTTGGCGGGCATTCTGGCCGCCCGGGGCTTGGCGCCTATATTCTGGCGCCCGACAAGACGCTATAGTTCGCTGTAGCAAATGATGGCAATGTGCATCTACGCGGTAAGCGGCTACCTATATAGAAGAAACTACCTGGGCAACTGGTCGATCAGTCCTATCCGCCGACAAGTCCAGTCACTACACTCCACTGTAAACCCTATCAAAGAGGTCACACCGGTGACACCACTCATGATCACCCTGCTGGTAATAGCCGGGATCGTAATACTGATCGCCATTGGCTACATGAACCACGTGGTGGAAAACAACAAGCTGGAAAAGCAGCGCACCGAGATCGAGCTTAATGATCGGCTGCGTCGTTGCGGTGAAATCACCGAGACCTTCCCAGGCCAGTTGATGACCCCGGCGCTCAAACTGTTACTGACCCGCCTGGAACTCAACGTCAACCAGCGCCTGTTGAACCTCAACAAGACCAGGGCACCGCTCAAGGCACGTATCACTGAGCTGAACGCACTGATAGCCCAGGGTGAATCCATCCCGGTCAACAACCCGCCGGCGCCGATCCAGACCGAAGCCAAGGCCAAAGACGTGCGCTTCCTGCTGGAAGCCCTGCACGGCCAAGTCACCCGCGCTGCCCAGGACGGTTTCCTGCCGACCAACGAAGCCAAGCACTGGATCAAGGAAATCCGTCATATCCTGGTGCTGTTGCACATAGAATTCTTCAACAACCTCGGCCAGCACGCCTTGCAGCAAGGTCAGCCAGGCCAGGCGCGCCTGGCCTTCGAACGTGGTGTGCAGTACCTGCGCAAGCAACCTGAGCCGGTGCTCTACAGTGCTCAGTTGCAACTGCTGGAAGGCCAACTGGCGCGCGCCAACTCTACGGTACTGGCGAACAGCAAACAGGCGGCAGAAGAAGTCAACGAACTGACCCAAGGCATGAAAGAAGTCGACGCCGACGCCGAGTGGAAAAAGAAAGTCATCTACGACTGATCAACGCCCTCCCCTGTGGTGATCGGCCGGCCCGCTCACCACAACATGCCATCACTTTGCATCTATCGCCTCGCCCCCGACTAGCGTAAAAAAGTGCCCCTCACTCCGTGAAGTCAGAGGCCCGCTATGCCTATCGCCGTCATTGATGGACAACCGCTGCATTACGTTGACCAGGGCACCGGCCCTGTCGTCCTGCTCGGCTCAAGCTACCTGTGGGACCGCGACATGTGGGCCCCACAGATCGAAGCCCTGTCGCAACAGTACCGCGTGATCGTGCCCGAACTATGGGGCCACGGCGAATCGGGCCAACTCCCCGCGCGCACCCACTCCCTCGACGACCTCGCGCGCCAGGCCCTGGCCCTGCTTGACCACTTGGAGATCGCACAGATCAACCTGGTAGGCCTCTCGGTCGGCGGTATGTGGGGCGCACGCCTGGCGCTGCAGGCCCCCGAGCGGATCAACAGCCTGGTGCTGATGGACACCTACCTCGGCGCCGAGCCAGAGGCCACGCGCCAGTATTACTTCTCGTTGTTCAAGATGATTGAAGACGCCGGCGCCATTCCTGAGCCGCTGCTGGATGTGATCGCGCCGATCTTCTTTCGCCCGGACATCGACCGCGAATCAGCGCTCTACCAGGATTTTCGCAAGTCGCTGCAGGACTTTCCCCGGGAACGCCTGCTGCACAGCATCGTGCCCCTGGGGCGATTGATCTTCAGCCGCACCGATGTGCTGGACCAACTCCCGCGCCTGGATGCCGATACCACCTTGGTGATGTGTGGCGAACAAGACAAACCTCGCCCACCCGCCGAATCCGAGGAGATGGCCGAACTGATAGGCTGTGCCTTGACCTTGATTCCCGACGCCGGGCATATCTCCAGCCGGGAGAACCCGGATTTCGTCAACGAAGCACTGCTGACCTTCCTCGCCAACCACGCCTGATCGCCCTTCCCTTTGATCGCGGCCTCTGTGCGGCGATCAAAGGCGGAAGTGCCCTACCATGCCCTTGAGCTCCGCCCCCAACTGTGCCAGCTGGATACTCGACGCCGCATTGCCCTGCATGCTCAACGCCGACTGATCGGCACTCGCACGAATACTGGTGACACTGCGGTTGATCTCTTCGGCCACCGAGCTTTGCTCCTCAGCCGCAGCGGCAATCTGCTGGTTCATCTGCTGGATCAACGACACCGCGACCGCGATGCTGCCCAGGGCACTCTCGGTTTCCAGCGCATCGCTGACCGCCAGTTTCACCAGCTCGCCACTTTGCTGAATCTGCTGCACCGACGATTGCGCAGCACTGCGCAAGGTACTGACGAGCCGCTCGATTTCTTCGGTCGATTGCTGGGTGCGCTTGGCCAGTGCCCGGACTTCATCGGCCACGACCGCAAAACCTCGGCCCTGTTCGCCGGCGCGGGCGGCTTCGATGGCGGCGTTCAAGGCCAGCAGGTTGGTCTGTTCGGCAACGCTTTTGATCACGCCCAGCACGGTGCCGATATGCTGGATTTCGGCACTGAGGCTATCGATGCTGGTGCTTGCGCGGGTACTGGAAGTGGCCAGCAGCTCGATGCGCTGCAAACTCTGGCGCACCACCTGTTGGCCACTGTCGACCTTCTCGTCCGCCGTCTGCGCGGCTTGCGCGGCCTCTTCGGCGTTGCGCGCCACATCGTGCACAGTGGCGGTCATCTGGTTCATCGCAGTGGCAACCTGCTCGGTCTCCTCCTTCTGGCTGCTCACCTCGACGTTGGTCTGCTCGGTCACGCTGGACAGCGACTGCGCCGAGCTTGCCAATTGTTCGATACCGGCCTGCAGGCCGCTGACCATCTGGCTTAGGCCGCTGCTCATCTGCTGCATCGCCTGCATCAACTGGCCGATTTCATCCCGCCGGCTGACCTCCATACGCCCGCTCAAATCCCCGGCGGCGATCTGTTGGGCCACCGCGATCACACTGCGCAGCGGCGCGACGATCAAGCGCGTAATCACCCAGGCCGCTATCAACCCCACCAGCAAGGCCAGGGCCGACGAACCGACGATCAGCATCGCGCTCTTCTTCAGTTGCGCCTGCATCGACAGGTCTTCGGCGTCATAGGCCTGATTGACTCGGCTGACCACTTGGTCAGCACGATCATGCAGTTGTTTGTAGACGACTTTTTCCTGCGCCAGCAGACCGGTGTATTCCCCCAGCTTCTCGCTGAACGCGGCGATATGCCCGGAAACTTCGTTGAGCACCGTCTGATAACCGGCGTCCTTGACCGACGTTTTCAGTTGCTCGACCTGAGCCAGGGCCTGGTCGGCCTGCTCGATCTTGCCCTGCTCGGCCTCGTCAGCATCCGCCTTGCGGCTCTGGTCCAGGCGGACATGGGCTTCGTTCATGGCCTGCAACATCAAGCGTGAAACCTGACTGACCTGGCCTGCCTGCTCGATAAACTCGGCCCCCTCCTTACCTTGGCTTTCCTTGAGGCCATAGGCACCGTCGTCCGCCAGGCCGGCCTGCAACACATCCAGGTTATTCGCCACGCTGGACACCGACCAACTGGCCATTTCCAGCGCCAGGTCCTTGGTCTGTGTCAGTTCGACAAACTCATCGAAGGCCTTGCGGTAGGCAGCGAGGGCCTGCTCGACCTCGGCCATCACCGGCACATTTGCCGCAGACCGGGCCTTGAGACTGGCTGCCTGGGCCGCCAGGGCATCGACGCTTTCATGCAGGGCGTCGACGGCCTTGGGGTCGGCGTGCAGCGCGTAGTCCTGCTCGATCAGGCGCACCTTGAGCAAGCCGCTGTTAAGCGAAGACATCGCGTTGAGGCCTTCGAAACGCTGGCCAACGGTTTGCAGGGACCACACGCCGATAGCGGCTATCAAAGCCGTCAGCAACAGCACCAGGGTGAACCCCAAGCCGAGTTTTTTCGCCATACCGAGGTTGGCGAAACGTCGTTGCACGCCTGAAATCATTGCAGTTGAATCCTCTTGCAATGGCAGATGCCATCAAGCCCGATTGACAAGCAGCGAGATTCGCAACCACAAGGCACTGAACACAAGGCATTGGCGCCACAATAATGGCAAAAAGCTACAAGCTCGTCGTTTTCAGAATGGTCGAGGTCGATCTGGCGGCACCCATCGTGCGGAACAACGCCAACGCGCGTTGATCGGTGGCATAGGCGACGTTGATGCGCAGCCAATCACTGTGCCCACCGGTTGGACTGAACAACGCCCCAGGTGCCAACAATACGCCCAAGTGCCGAGCGCACGCCTGCAACCGCGAAGGCTGCGCCGCCCCTGGGCGTGCCCACAGGAACATACCGCCGGTGGGTACGGCGAACACCTCCCACTCTTCGTCCTCCAGCACTTGCAGGGTCACGGCCATTTCACTACTCAACCGCTTGCGCAGGCGCTGCACCCATTTGCGATACGTACCATTGGCCAGCAACGTGGCGACCACCGCTTCAGCAAACCGGGAGGTGCCGAAACCGGTCAGGGTCTTGAGGCTGGCCAGTTGCGCGATGATCGTACTGCTGGCGCAGAGGTAGCCCACGCGCAAGGCGCTGCTCAAGGTCTTGGAAAAACTGGCGACGTAGATCACTCGATCATCATGGGGGAGTGCCGAAAGCCGCGTGCAACTGGCCTGCTGCAGGTCACCATAGACGTCTTCCTCAATGATCAGGAAGTTTTCGCGGTGCGCCAGCTCCAGCAAACGCTCGGCCACCACGCGACACAGGCTGGTACCCGTCGGGTTGTGATACAGGCTGTGGATGAACAGGCACTTGGGGCGATGCTGTTGCAGCAGCGCCTCCAGCGCCGGGAGGTCAGGGCCACTTCGGGTGCGTGGCACTTCCAACAGTTGTACGCCCTGGAACGCCAACTGCCGATAGAGGTTGCCATACCCCGGGGTTTCGACCACCACACTGTCGCCGGCCCTGAGTAGCGTGCGTATCAGCAGGTCCTGCGCGTGGCTGGCGCCGGCGGTGGTGAGGATGCGATCCAGGCTGGTGGCGATGTGAATCTGAGTCAGGCGCTTGAGCAGTTGCTCGCGCAGCGCGGGCAAACCCAAGGGCGTGCTGTAGTTGAACAGGCCGGCGGTGTCGGTGCGGGCGACCTCACGAATCGCGTAACTGATGTCATCGCTTTCGCGCCAGGCATCGGGTAACCAGCCGCAACCCAGTTTCAACTCCCCCAACGGATTATCGGCGAAGGCGCCCCACTCGCGCTCCGCCCCCTCATACCAATTGCCTTCGTGGCACGCCGGTGGCTGGGCCACCACAAATCCCGAGCCCTGCCGGGGAGCCAGCACCCCCTGGGCGACCATCCTCTCGAATGCTTCGATCACGTTGGACTGGCTGAGCAGATTATCCAGGGCCAATTGGCGGATGGACGGCAAGCGTGTACCGGGGCTGACCCCGTCCCTGCGAATCCATTGCGCCACTGCACTGACGATTTGCTGCACCACCGGTACAAGGGCTTGTCGATCGATCCCTAAATCCATGAGCCACTCACTTCAACTGTCTGTTATCAACCCCAAGAGTTAAGCACAGAAGCCCTGAATTTCCGGTCGCGAAATTTTATTAAAGTATTGATTTAATTGACTTATTCACCTAATGACACATATTCGGTCGCGGCGTTTTGCCAGCTCTGGAAAAGCCCCACACCCCCCCTGACGTTTTCGAACAGGGGGCGACGCAGAGTCCTAGATAGCCGTCGCACCACCGTCCACAGCCAGGGCATGACCCGTGGTGAACGCGGCTCCGTCGCTGCACAGGTACAGCACTGCGCTGGCGATTTCCTCCACCTTGCCGATACGCCCGACCGGGTGCATGGCGGCGGCGAATTCGGCCTTGCGCGGGTCGGCTTCATAAGCGCGCCGGAACATGTCGGTGTCGATCACCGCCGGGCAGACCGCGTTGACGCGGATTTTCTTCTTCGCATACTCGATGGCCGCCGACTTGGTCAGGCCGATCACCGCGTGCTTGGAGGCCGCGTAGATACTCATCTTCGGTGCCGCACCCAACCCCGCCACCGACGCGGTGTTGACGATGGCCCCACCGCCCTGGGCCAGCAGCAACGGCAACTGGTACTTCATGCACAACCACACCCCTTTGACGTTCACGCCCATGATGGCGTCGAACTCATCCAGGCTGCCGTCCGCCAGCTTGCCCTTCTCGATCTCGATGCCGGCGTTATTGAAGGCATAGTCCAGGCGCCCATAGGCGCTGAGGGTCTGTGCCATCAACTGCTGCACATCCGCCTCCTGCGTGACGTTGCAGCGCACGAACAGCGCCTCGCCACCCGCCTGGTGGATCAGCGCAACCGTGCCCTCGCCGCCTGCCACGTCCAGGTCGGCGACCACGACCTTCAAACCTTCGGCGGCGAACGCCAGCGCGGTGGCGCGGCCAATACCGGCAGCGGCGCCGGTGACCAGGGCGACCTGACCGGAAAACGTCATGCTCATGGAGGATGTCCTATGGGGGTTAATTGCAGTGGACGGAGTCTAGCCAACGCCAAGACAGACCTGTCAGCACTATCAGAAGGCCGGTTAGTGCTGCATGAGTCACAGTGATAAGGCAGCCTGGCTCACTATCAATGACACCTATCGACGAGCATTCGCACCCTCGGCTGACCTTGCTCCCGGGCCGTTCAGGGTCTATCAATCATGCTTCACTTCTAAAGAGTCCTTGCCATGACCGCCCAGACCAACCGCCAATTCCTGCTCGCCAAACGCCCGGTCGGCGCGGCCACGCGGGAAACCTTCACCTACCAGGAAGTGCCGGTCGGCACGCCCGAGGATGGGCAGGTGCTGGTGCACAACGAATACCTGTCCCTCGATCCGGCCATGCGGGGCTGGATGAATGAAGGCAAGTCCTACATTCCGCCCGTAGGTATCGGCGAGGTCATGCGCGCGTTGGGTGTGGGCAAGGTGATTGCCTCGAACAACCCGAAATTCGCGGTCGGGGACTACGTGAACGGCGCCTTGGGCGTGCAGGATTACTTCCTCGGCGAGCCGCGCGGTTTCTACAAGGTTGACCCCAAGCTCGCGCCCCTGCCCCGCTACCTTTCTGCACTGGGCATGACCGGCATGACCGCCTACTTCGCACTGCTCGACACCGGCGCGCCCAAGGCGGGTGAAACCGTGGTGATCTCCGGCGCAGCCGGTGCCGTGGGCAGCATTGCCGGGCAGATCGCCAAGCTCAAAGGCTGCCGCGTGGTCGGCATTGCCGGCGGCGCCGACAAATGCAAATTCCTGATTGATGAATTGGGCTTTGATGCAGCCATCGACTACAAGAACGAAGACGTACCCGCCGCCCTGAAGCGCGAATGCCCTAAAGGCGTGGACGTTTATTTCGATAACGTCGGCGGCGACATCCTTGATGCGGTGCTCAGCCGCCTGGCGTTGAAGGCGCGCGTGGTGATTTGCGGCGCCATCAGCCAATACAACAACAAGGAAGCCGTGAAAGGCCCGGCCAACTACCTGTCACTGCTGGTCAACCGCGCACGCATGGAGGGCTTTGTGGTAATGGATCATGCCGCCAACTTTGCCGCCGCCGGCCAGGAAATGGCCGGCTGGATGGCCCAAGGCAAGCTCAAGAGCAAGGAGGACATTGTCGAGGGGCTGGAGACGTTCCCGGAGACCCTGATGAAGCTGTTCAACGGCGAGAACTTTGGGAAGCTGGTGCTCAAGGTCAACTGATACACCGCCCCTCCCACCTTTTTGATCGCTGATCGATCAGGCGATCTCGGCGACGACCGCCGCCAAGGCCTTGGCCGGGTCGGCCGCCTGGCTGATCGGACGGCCGATCACCAGGTAATCGGAGCCCGCGTCCAGTGCCTGGCGCGGGGTCAGGATGCGGCGCTGGTCGTCCTGGGCGCTGCCCGCCGGGCGAATCCCCGGGGTGACCAGCTGCAACGACGGATGGGCAGTCTTCAGCGCCTGGGCTTCCAGTGCTGAACACACCAGGCCATCAAGGCCAGCTTTCTGCGCCAGGGCTGCCAGGCGCAGGACCTGCTCCTGAGGCTCGATATCCAGGCCGATACCCGCCAGGTCTTCACGCTCCATGCTGGTCAACACGGTCACACCGATCAGCAAGGGCTTGGGGCCGCTGCGCTGTTCCAGCACTTCGCGGCAGGCGGTCATCATGCGCAGGCCGCCGGAGCAGTGCACGTTGACCATCCACACGCCCATCTCGGCCGCAGCCTTGACCGCCATCGCGGTGGTGTTGGGGATGTCGTGGAATTTCAGGTCGAGGAACACCTCGAAGCCTTTGTCACGCAGGGTGCCGACGATTTCTGCGGCGCAACTGGTGAACAGTTCCTTGCCGACCTTGACCCGGCAAAGCTTGGGGTCCAACTGGTCAGCCAGCTTCAGTGCGGCGTCACGGGTGGGGTAATCCAGGGCGACGATGATAGGAGTCTGGCAGACGGACATTGGAATGGGCTCTCAGGCAAGTCGAAATCGGCGCGGATTGTAGCGCAAGCAGCGCCGTTGCGGGATCCGATGATCGGTAAATACTGACCAACCGCTATCAGACGGGCATTTCAGGCAATTATTTCAAAGCTGATACATTCACGACATGCCCACAACACGCCCCGTCGCTAGTCTCGCCCGCATGACCCACCGACCAGCACTACCAGCCATGGGGCTGGGCGCCTATGCTGGGCGCAATAATCAGGCAGACGATCGCACTATGCATACCCCTCCCATCCCTGTGAACGACGAGCAAAAAGGCGCGGTAGTCGCCGATGACAAGCGCTGGAATACCCGCGCGCTGATCGTCGACGACGACGTGCCGATTCGCGAACTGCTGATCGACTACCTGGCACGCTTCAATATCCTTGCCACCGGCGTAACCGACGGCGCCGCAATGCGCCTGGCCATGCAAGCCGAAACCTATGATGTGGTGGTACTCGACCTGATGCTGCCGGGCGAAGACGGCCTGACGTTGTGTCGTTGGCTGCGCGCTGAGTCGGACATCCCGATCCTGATGCTCACGGCCCGCTGCGAACCCACCGACCGCATCATCGGCCTGGAACTGGGGGCCGACGACTACATGTCCAAACCCTTCGAACCGCGTGAACTGGTGGCTCGGATCCAGACCATCCTGCGCCGCGTGCGCGATGACCGCACCGAGCAGCGCGCCAATATCCGCTTCGACAACTGGCGCCTCAACAGCGTGTTGCGTCAATTGGTGGCCGACGATGGTTTGGTGGTGCCGCTGTCCAACGCTGAATTCCGCCTGCTGTGGGTGTTTATCGAACGCCCGCGTCGGGTGTTGAGCCGCGAGCAATTGCTTGATGCCGCCCGTGGTCGCTCGATTGAAGCCTTTGATCGCAGTATCGACTTGCTGGTGTCGCGCCTGCGGCAAAAACTCGGGGATGATCCCAAGGCGCCGCAGTTGATCAAGACCGTGCGTGGCGAAGGCTATCTGTTCGATGCACGGGATATTGGCTGATGCGCGCGCCCTTCAACACGCTGTTCGGTCGGCTGTTCGGCGTGTTGCTGGTGGCGATTGTGCTGGCCCATGCGCTGGCGTTCTTCTGGTTTCACCACTACGGGCAACCGCCGCCCCCACCGCCCGAGCGGTTTATCGAGTTGCCGGACGGGACCCTGGCGCCGATGCGCGAGAAGCATAAACGCCCCTGGTTTGGCGGCCCGGTGGTGCCCCTGACCTTTCAATTCGTCTCGTTGATTATCGCAGCCTGGTACGGTGCCAAACTGCTGAGCCGGCCGATACAGCGCCTGAGTGAAGCGGCGGAACGTTTGAGCCTGGACCTCGACAGCCCGCCCCTCGACGAATCCGGCCCTCGGGAAGCACGACAGGCGGCCTCGACCTTTAACCTGATGCAGAAGCGCATTCGCGAGCAGGTCAGCCAACGCGCGCGCATGCTCGGCGCGGTCTCCCATGACCTGCGCACCCCGCTGTCGCGCCTCAAGCTGCGCCTGGAACAGATCGAGGACACGCGCCTGCAGGGCCAGATGCGCCAAGACCTGAACGACATGATCGGCATGCTCGATGCCACCCTGAGCTACCTGCATGAACAACGCACCAGCGAAACCCGGCATTGGCTGGATGTACAGGCGCTGGTGGAATCCATGAGTGAGAACGCCCAGGACCAGGGCTCCGATGTGCAATCTGCCGGCACCTGCGTGCCCTTGCAGGTGCAACCGATGGCCTTGCGTTCATGCCTCAACAACCTGATCGATAATGCCTTGCGCTATGCCGGCACGGCCCGCGTGGAGTTGGAGGACAGCCGCGAGGCGCTGGTCATCCGCGTAATCGACCACGGGCCGGGGATTGCCGCAGATAAGCGCGAGGCGGTATTCGAGCCGTTCTATCGGCTTGAAGGCTCGCGTAACCGCAACTCCGGCGGCGTCGGCCTGGGCATGACCATTTCCAAGGAAGCCGCGGAGCGCCTTGGCGGCCGCCTGAGCCTGGAAGAGACGCCAGGCGGCGGCTTGACCGCAGTGATGTGGTTACCCAGGGCTTAAAGGGGCTTGTCTTCGCGCCGCCCCTGCGCCTGGGTTGCGCTCCAATCCATCAACAGGCTGTAGGCGACGGCCAGCAAGGTCGGGCCGATAAACAGGCCGATAAAGCCAAAGGCAATCAAGCCGCCGAAAACCCCGAGCAATACGATCACCAGCGGCAAATTGCCGCCACGGCTGATCAGGTACGGCTTAAGCACGTTGTCCACGCCGCTGATGATGAACGTACCCCACACACCGAGGAACACCGCGTAGGTGTAGTCGCCTTTCCACGCCAGCCAGGCCGTGGCCGGGATCCACACCAGCGGCGGGCCCATCGGGATCAGGCTGAGCAGGAACGTGACGATCCCCAGTACCAGCGCGCCCGGCACGCCGGCGATCAGGAAACCGATCAGCGCCAGTACCGCCTGGGCGGCAGCGGTGCCGATCACGCCGTTGACCACCCGTTGTACGGTACCCGCCACCAGTTCGATGTAGTAACCGGCGCGGTCACCGATCAGGCGCTCCAGCAAACGATGGACGAACATCGCCAGACGTGGGCCATCACGATAGAAAAAGAACACAAACACCAGGCTCAGGGTCAGTTCGAGGATGCCACCTCCGATCTGCGCACTGCGCGCCAGCAGCCAGTTGCCCACCTGCCCCAGGTACGGTTTGAGGCTGACCATCAGCGCTGCGCCCTGCTCGTCGATGCTGTTCCACATCCCGATCAGGCGCTCCCCCACAAAGGGAATCGCCGCCAACCAGGTTGGCGCCTCGGGCAGACCATCGACCTGAATATCCTTGATCAACGCCACGGCATCACGCACATGGTCCGCGAGGTTGAACCCCAGCCACACCAGTGGCACCGCCACCAGCAACATCCAGCCCAAGGTCAGGATGCCGGCGGCCAGGGATTCACGGCCGCCCAGCCAGCGGGTCAGCAGCACCATCAACGGCCAACTGGCAAACGCCAGCACAGCCCCCCAGAACAGCGCCGACCAGAACGGCGCCATCACCCAGAAACTGGCACCAAACAGCACCAGCAGCAGGATTTGCACCAGCAGGCGATCGTTATTGAGCATGGGGTATCTCTAGAAAAAGGCGGTAGGAGAGAGCTTAGGCGAACGGCACGGGTCCGTTCGCCCTGTTACGGTCAGCGTATCAGATGCAGGTGCAGGCCTTTGGTTTCAGTGCTGCCGGTTTCCAGGCGCGCGGCGCGCACGCCCTTGTCGACCAAGGCCTGGCGCCAGGCTTCGGCGTTGGGGCCGGTCAGACTGACGCGCAAGGTGGCATCAAGGTTCAAGCCCCGGGAAATCAGGGTCAGCCAGGTGTCGTCCGGGTCGCCGGCCAGCGCGGGAAAATCCAGCTCGCCGGTGCTTTTCAGCTCGCGCAACAAGGTGGCCGAGGTGGGCAACAAATCGCCCAACGGTGCGCTGGCATCCAGTTGCTCCACATGCAGGTAGGCACGACGGTTGCCCCGGGTGATGCCATACATGGCCACCAGGGAATTGTCCTGCGGGGCCGCCAGACGCAGCAGCAGATATTCCTGCTGGCCGTCGGCACCGACTAGCTTGGCGTTGCCGAAGACTTCATTGGCCCACAGGCTGCTTTCACCGCAGTCGCGGGCCTGGCACCAGAACAACAACTGCGCGCCGTTGGCCTGCAATGCTTCGCGCGTCGACGTGAACGCCGCACTGGAGGTGTGCTCGGCAGGCAGTTCATAGGTAATTGCGGTGGTTTGCCCACGGGCGGTGGCCTGGCCCTCGTAACGCAACTGGCCACTGATCTTGCGGATCGCCCCCATGGGGTAGATGCGTTCCTTTTCTTCAGCGGGGCGGTAATCGACGATCTGCGCGTCGACCTGACGGGCCACGCCAGGTAAATCCTGGCTTCCCGGCACATCGGCGGCGAACACCATGGGGCTGAAACAGCACAGTCCGAGGGCACGGATACATCCTTTACGCAGGCTCATCGGATCGGTGAGCCCTGGCCATCGGAGGTCGCAGCGGTGTTGAGTTGGTTCATGGTTGACTCCCTTTCAATCCGCCCAGCCTCGGCAGTTGACCGCCCCAAGTCAAGGCGCGGAGAAGAACCGATTGAAACAGTCTGCAACAAGGGCCGCACCGGGCTCATCATTCAGGTGTAAATGATGGCCACCAGGCAACGTGGTTACCGTAAAGGGTAGCTGGGAAAGCAATTCTGGATGTTTCGCCAACATGCCGTCGGCGGCGACCACTAACTGCGTAGGACAACCCACGCGCCGCACGAAGGCCATCGCCTGTTCATCGGTCAGACGCACCGGCGAAGCCAGGGTCAGGCGACTGTCGGAGCGCCAGGTATAACCCCCCGGCACCGGCATCAAACCGCGCTGGGCCAGCAGTTCTGCGGCTTCACGACTGACCGCAACCAAGCCTTTCATGCGCGCTTCAACCGCCCGATCCAAGGTGCTGTAGACCGGCTTGCGCTTGCCCTGCAGGTTCAATTGCGCCTGCAAGGCCATGCCCAGGCGCTCGGCCGCGTTCTCGCCACTGGCAGTGGGAGGGATCACGCCGTCAATTAAACCCAGGTGCGTCACCCGCTCCGGCAAGGCGCCAGCCAGGACCAGGGAAACGATGGCGCCGAGGGAATGGCCAAGTAATGCAAAACGTTTCCAGCCCAGTTGCTCGGCGACTTGCAGCACATCGTGGACGTAATCCCACAAGGCATAACCGGCACCCGCTGGACGATGCGCCGAATGTCCATGCCCGGCCATATCCAGGGCCACGATGCGCAGGCCCTCAAGCTTCGGCGCCAGGCGCGCAAAGCTGTTGGCATTGTCCAGCCAGCCATGCAGGGCAATCACCGGCAACCCATCTTCGGGACCAAACAGATGGGCCGCCAACTCGATATGCGGCAGGCTCAGGCGCACTTCTTCGACGGGTGTACTCATGCGCAACTGCGCTCACGGGCTTGCCAGCGGGCGAACAGGGTCTTGATCAAGGTCGCGGTGTCCTGAGGGCGTTCGAGGGGGAACATATGGCCGCCGGGCATGGTGAGCATTTCGCCCATGGGCAGACGGTCGACCCCGCTGGCGTGATGACGCATCACCACGCGGCTCTGGCGACCGCGCACGACTGCCAGCGGCACTTTCAATTGGCGCACCTGACCGGGGCTGGTGTGAGGCACGCCGCGATAGATGCTGATTTCGGTGGCCGGGTCGAAGCGCAGGCGCAGGCGGTCCCCCGCCTGGTACAGGCCGTGTTGCAGGTAAGCGTCGAAACAGTCGGGGTCGAAGCCACGGAACAGGGTCTTGCCGGCGAAGTAGCTGCGCGCGGCGTCCAGGTCGCTGAACTCCTCACGTCGGCCCAAGGTGCGTCCGGCCGGCGTGAGGCGGTCGATAAACCCGAAGCGCTTGGCGGCGCGGATCACCCAGCGGTCGGCGCGGGTCAAGACGGGCGAATCGAGCATCACCACCCCGCGATACAACTGTGGGCAGCGCATGGCCGCGTGTAGATGCAACACGCCACCCAGGGAGTGGCCCACGCCCCACACCGGTTCCGGTTGCTGCTCCAGATGATGGATCAACTCGTCCACCAGGTTCTGCCAGTTATCGTCCACCGGAAACCGGGGGTCGTGGCCGTGCTGCGGCAAGTGAGCCACCGCATATTCCGGAGCCAGGGCGGCAAACAGCTTGCCGTAGGTGGCAGAGGGGAAGCCATTGGCATGGGCAAAAAACACGTGCTGCGACATAGCGGATCCATCTACAAAAACCGAGATTGATTGTCACCAGCCTCAAGCCGCACAGCAATGACCGTAACCGCCAGGAATGATGACACTCACGCCACGCCTATCGCGCTGGAGGGTTCTCGCCCAGGGGCACCACGGCCATGGTCAGGCGCGAGACACAATTGCACTTGCCGTCGTCGCTGGTCAGGCGGATGTCCCAGACCTGGGTGGTGCGGCCGATATGAATCGCCTTGGCCACCGCCGTCACCCGCCCGCTGCGCACACCGCGCAAGTGGTTGGCGTTGATCTCCAGGCCCACGCAATAGAACTTGCTCGGGTCGACGCACAAGTAAGCCGCCATGGAACCGACGCTCTCGGCCAGTACCACCGACGCGCCGCCATGCAGCAGGCCGAAGGGCTGGTGGGTGCGTTGGTCGACCACCATGCTGGCGGTGAGAGACTCATCGTCGAAGCTTTCAAAGCGGATATCCAGCAGTTCACCGATGGTGTTTTTCTGGCTGGCATTGAGTTGCTCGATATTCGGTTGGGCGCGCCACAAGCTCATGGAAATTGTCCTTATTAGTTTTATTACGACCCTAATCCTGCCACACAATCGCCTCGGTGCGCTCGCTCCACGCCTGAAACTGAGCGCCGTAGGTCGACTCGATGACGTTGCGCTTGATCTTCAAGGTCGGCGTCAGGAAGCCGTTCTCCACCACCCAACTGTCTTTCACCACCACCAGTTGGCGCAGACGCTCATGTTTATCCAGCCCCCCGTTGACCTGTTCCAGCCAGCGTTCAAGGCTGCTGCGCAAGGCTTGCCTGTCCTGGGCTCCCGCCGACAACACGCATAAACCTATCGGCGCGGTGAGGCCATCCCCCACCACGCACACTTGCTCGATGCGCGCATGTTCGGCCAAGCGGTTTTCAATCGGTGCGGGGGCCACATACTTGCCCTTGCTGGTCTTGAAGATTTCCTTGAGCCGCCCGGTCAGGCGCAGGCGTCCGTCGGCATCCTGCTCGCCCTTGTCACCGGTGCGCAGGAAGCCATCGGTGGTGAGGGTCTCGGCAGTTTTCTGCGGATCCTTGAAATAGCCGCGCATGGTCGCGCCACTGCGCACCTGGACTTCGCCGGTCGGGTCGATGCGCACTTCCACACCTGGGCACGGCAGGCCGATCCAGCCGATTTTCTGCTGGCCGGGGCGACACACATGGGAGTAGCCGCAGCTCTCGGTCATGCCATACACCTCAAGTACATCCAGACCCAGGCGTTGATACCAGCGCAGCAGCGCCTCAGGCACGGGGGCCGCCCCGGACAGCGCAATGCGCAACGCGTCCAGGCCCAGGCCGGCGAGCACCTTGTGGCCCACGCGCTTGCCAATGAAGGGCAAGCGCAGCAGGGTGTCCAGGCGTTTTGCGGGGATCTTCGCGTAGACGCCCATCTGGAATTTGGTCCAGATGCGCGGCACGCCAAACAGTGCCGTCGGCTGCGCCCTACGCAGATCGGCCAGGAAGGTGTCGAGGCTTTCGGCGAAAAACACCGTTTGCCCGGTGTAGATCGAGGCCATCTGCACAAACATGCGCTCCGCCACATGGCACAGCGGCAGATAGGAGAGCAGCCGGTCGTCCTCCCCCAGGCCAAACAATTCGGTGCCGCGCGTGGCCGCGAAGCCCAGGGCGCCAAAGCTGTGCATCACGCCTTTGGGCAGGCCGGTGGTGCCGGAGGTGTAGATGATGGTGGCAAGGTCGGGCGCGGCCGGCAGTGGGTCATCCTGGATCGGCGAGCAGGCTTGCAGATCGGCCCAACTGAAATCGAAGGAGCCCTTCGGGCACAACGGCAGGCTGACGCTCGGTACGCCCGCCGGTATGCCGGGGGCCATGGCGGGCCAATCATCGAGCTTGCCGATAAAGACCAGCGCCGCCTCGGAATGGCTGAGCACATGGGCGACGGAATCGGCAGTGAGGTTGGGGTACAGCGGCACCGAGACATGCCCGGCCATCCAGATCGCCAGGTCGGCGATGATCCAGTGAGCGCAGTTTTTCGAGATCAGGGCAATGTGCGAGCCGACGGGCAGTTCCCTGGCTCGTAGCCAGTGTGCGGCGCAACGGGCCTGGTGGCCGACATCGGCCCAGGTGAGAGTCTGTACCTCACCCGCGCCAACGGGCTGGACCAAAAAGGTTTTGCGCGGGTGCCGCGCTTCACGTTCGAAAAAGACCTGCAACGGCAAACGAAAAGCGACGGGCATGGGACGCGCTCCTTTGTGGTCCGACGATAGCCAACCAAGCACTTGCTTGGTTGACTATATAGCACACACAAAGCAGCGATATAGCCTACGGATTCTTCACGCTGACCAGGCTCATCAGGCCCGCCAGCGGGAAGTCGCCCTCCAGTTCCGCCAGGCTGGCGGTGCACATCGGCTGCGGCTGGCGCTGATGACCATGCTGCAGAAAACTGATCAGGCTGCCGACCAGCGGCTGATGGCTGACCAACAGCACATTGTCATCGCTGTCGAGCTTGGTCAGGACCTCCAGCGGATTGCCCTCCGGCGTGAGCCAAGGCACCGTGCGGATGTCCGCTTCAAAACCCAACGCGGCCCGCACCAACTGTGCGGTCTGCTGCGCCCGGACATAAGGACTGGCAATGATTGCACTGAGCGGCTGGCCGATCAGATGCGCGGTACTGCGCAACACTTCGGCGCGGCCATGCTCGGTGAGGTTGCGCTCGGCATCCGTGCGGGCATGACCCTCGGCCTCACCGTGACGCAAGACCCACACCTTCATAGCTTCGGCTCCTCATCACGCACCGGGTGCGGCGCCGGCGGCACGCTGTGGGCGGCTTCGCCCTCGGGTGCACGCGGGGTCGGCCAATCGGCGAACGGCCAAGGCTTCTGCTCCGTATGGAAGCTGCCAAAGCGGCCGATCTGCGCAAGAAACTGGCTGAGGCTGTCGCCAAAGTTCATCAGACCCAGGTTCGGCGCGCCATAGATCAGGCGGTAAATCAACTGCACCACCACCAATGCGCCGAGCAGGAACTGCGCCACCTGCCACACCAGGGCAAACACCAGCATCCACAGGATACGCAGGAGGATGGACTCGTACTTGGGAGCTGCTTTCGGATCGTTCATGGCGCGTTCCTCAGTTGAAACCACTGGTGGAAATAAAGTCGACGTCGGTTTTGGGCTCCGCGCGCATCAGCAGCTCGATGACCTGGTTCAAGGTGCGCCCTTCAAACAGGATCGCGTGCAGCCCGGCGACCAGCGGCATATACACGCCGACTTCCTGGGCCTTGGCCTTGAGCACCTTGAGGGTGTTGACCCCTTCGGCCACTTCGCCCAGGCGCGTCACCGCGTCTTCCAGGCTCAAGCCTTGGCCAAGCGCGAAACCCACCTGGTAGTTGCGGCTTTTCGGCGACGAGCAGGTGACGATCAAGTCGCCCACACCGGCCAGGCCCAGGAAGGTCATCGGATTGGCGCCCTGGTTCACCGCGAAGCGGGTCATTTCCGCCAGGGCGCGGGTAATCAGCATGCTCTTGGTGTTTTCGCCCATACCGAGGGCCACCGCCATACCGGCGATGATCGCGTAGACGTTCTTCAACGCCCCGCCCAACTCCACACCAAAGCGGTCGCCACTGGCGTACACGCGAAAGGTCCGCCCATGCAGCACCGCCTGGACCCGCTCGCACAGTTCCTCGTCTTCACTGGCGATCACCGTGGCGGTCAGCGCGTGCTCAGCGACTTCCCGCGCCAGGTTCGGCCCGGACAGCACGCCAATGCGCGCCTCGGGAGCGATCTCTGCGAGGATTTCGCTCATCAGCTTGAAAGTCTGCGCCTCGATGCCCTTGGTCAGGCTGACCAGCAGCTTGCCCGCCAGGCGCTCGGCATGGGGCGCCAGCACCGAGCGCAAGGCGCTTGAAGGCAGCGCAACGAAGCACAGGTCGCAGTCCGTCAGGGTGGCCAGCAAGTCGGTGACCGGCTCGACCGCCGGATGAATCTTGATGCCTTTAAGGTAGCGGGGGTTTTCCCGATGCACACGAATGGCCTCGGCCTGCTCGGGATCGCGCATCCACTGACGCACCGCGTGACCGTTCTCGGCCAGCAGGTTAGCCACGGCGGTACCAAAACTTCCGCCTCCCAGGACCGCAATAGGGCGCTGTTCAGTCATATGCAATCCGTTAATCCATACCAGTGGCGATGGCGGCATTATACGGGGCGACCCGCTTGCGGCCAGCCCCCGTAGTAAATCGTGCGCCTGTCGGAAAATGCCATGCCTGCGTGACGTAAATGCGAGGGCGACGACTGGCAAATAGCCCCACCTCAGTTAACATGGGCGGCTATCCGTCATTATCAAGGCCATGTCGTGTATTTGGGCCCTCCTTCCCGTTCATCTCTATTGCTGATGCTGTTGTGCAGTGCCCCCGTACTGGCTGACGATCTGTTCCTCGACAGCCAGCCGCTGCCGCAGGTATTGACCGCCACACGCCTCAAGCAATCTGCCGCCGCCGTGCCGGGCAGCATGACGGTGATCGACAGCGAGTTGATCAAGGCCAGCGGTGCCAGGGATATCAGCGAGCTGCTGCGCCTGGTGCCGGGGATGATGGTCGGCTACACCACCGGCAACCAGGCTGCCGTGAACTACCACGGCACCAGTGCCAGCGACGCGCGGCGCATGCAGGTATTGATCGACGGGCGCTCGGTGTACCGCGCCGGCTTGGCCACGGTGGACTGGAGCGACATTCCGGTGGCGATGGAAGATATCGAGCGCATCGAGGTCTTCCGTGGCCCCAACACCGTCAGCTACGGCGCCAATGCCTTGATGGCGGTGGTCAATATCCTCACGCGCGCACCGGCCAACAGCCACGGCTCCCGAGTGAAAGTCATTCGTGGCGAACGTGGCATCAACGACTTCTATGCCAGCCAGGGCCTGGGCTGGGACACCGGTGATCTGCGCCTGTCCCTGTCCGGGCAACAGGACGACGGCTTTGACAGCGATGCCGCCGGGGCCGACCGCCGCGACAGTCGCCGCCTCAGCCGCTTCAGCCTGGCGGTGAGCCAGACGTTGAACGCGCAGCAAAGTATCGACTGGCAACTGGACGCCAAGGAAGGCACCAACCAGCGCCCCTATACCTATACCCCTGTATTTGCCGGGATTACCGAAGGCGGCAACAACTCCGACATCGCGGCCAAGGACTACGCCGGCTCCCTGCGCTGGAATATCGACTTCAATCCCGAACACAGCCTGTATATCCAGGGCTCGGCCCAGCAGTGGGACCGCCAGCAAGTCTGGAAGGCCTGTGACGCCAAGGTCTCGTTCAGCCCGGAGCTGACCCAGTTGTGGCAGCTCAACCCCAACTATGCCGAACGACTGGCCCGGCACATGGACACCTACAGCCAGGGCACCGCGCCAGCTGGCAGCGCCGCCGAACAAGCCTTGGCCAATCAGGTCCTGGACCAATGGCGCAACGGCGCCAGCCAGAGCGTGTGCGGCGACATCGACCAGAGCACCCGCGAAAGCCGCTACGACGTGGAAATTCAAGACACCCTCAGCCTGTCCGACAGCCTGCGCCTGGTCAGCGGCATGAACTACCGCTACGACCGCGCCGACTCCGACACCTACTTCAATGGCACGCTGGACGACACCACCTGGCGCCTGTTCGGCCAACTGGAGTGGCGCGCCAGTGAACATTGGCTGCTGCAAGGCGGGGCCATGTTCGAAGACACGCACCTGAGCGGCCATTCGCTGACGCCAAGGGTGGCGGTCAACTACTTGATCAACCCACGCCACGGCCTGCGTGCGGTGTACTCCGAAGCCATTCGCTCACCGGACATGTTCGAGAACAACGTCAATTGGAGCTACCGCGTCACCAACCTCAGCTCCCCGGCCTATGGGCAAACGACCGGGCAGTACTTCGTGAAGACCCGTGGTCCGGGCAATCTCGACAAAGAACTGATGCGCTCGCGGGAACTGGGTTACAACGGCTTCTTTGCCGACATCGGGCTGAACATGGACGTGAAGCTGTTCTACGATGAAATCACCGACATGATCAGCTCGCCGCTGCGCAATAACCAGTACATCGCCAGCAACGCCAACAGCTCACGGTTCACCGGCGCCGAGTCCCAGTTTGACTGGCGCGTGAGCAACGCCGACCGCCTGCGGCTGACCTATGCTTATGTCGACGCCACCACCAGCAATCCGCTGGACAAAGCGCAAACCGCGCGTAACAGTGGCTCGGCCGGCTGGTTGCGCGAATGGGGCCAAGGGTGGTCCAGCGCGCTGTTCTACTATGGCGACGACGCACTTAACCAATATCGCTTCGAACGGGTCGACCTGCGGGTGGCCAAGCGCATTGCCCTGGGCAAAGCCAACGTGGAGCTGGCCGGTATGTTGCAACAACGCCTCGACAACCAGCCCACCACCTGGGCCGACAACACTTACGACCATCGACATGTGCTCTACTTCAGCGCGGAGTTAGAGTTCTGACATGGGCACCTCGTCACGGATGACCTTCTTCTCTTTCTATGCCTTCTGCCGACGCAGCGTGCTGCTGGCCTGCCTGCTGCTGGCAGCCCCGGCATGGAGCGCCGAAATCCTGCTGACCGCCGCCGAAGACGGCGCCGGCGTCGAGGCCTTTACCCAGGCCCTGGCCCAGCAACGCCCCCAGGACCACGTCACGTTCACCCCCCTCAAGGACATGCCCGCCCCCGGCCGCCTGCCGGCCGGCACGCGCTTGATCCTGCTGGACCTGCCCGGCCTCGACTGGCGCCTGCGGGATGCCCAAGGTCCGCCGACCCTGGTCATGCGTATCAGCCGGCTACAGGCCCACCAGCGCCTGGGCAGCACACAGCACGCGCGGATCAGCCTGTTGTGGAGCGACCCACCGCTGCAGCGCCAACTGCACCTGATCACCAGCATCCTGCCCCAGGCACAGCGCATTGGCGTGCTGTACAGCCCCGACAGTGAATTCCTGCTGCCCGAACTGCGCGAACACGCCACGCTCCTGGGCCTGGAAGTCGTGCCTCAGCGTTGGGACAACATTACTGACAGCCGCCCGCTGCAAACCTTATTCAGGCGCAGTGACGTGTTGCTCGGCCTTGATGATCCGCAACTGTACAACCCGAAAACCGTGAAAAACCTGCTGCTGAGCAGCTACGGCCAGCAATTGCCGCTGATCGGGCCCAACGCAGGGTTTGTGCGCGCCGGCAGCCTGGCCAGCACCTACAGCGACCAGGCTGACTGGCTGGCAGTACTCGACCGCCTGCTGGACCAGCCGCCGGCCGGCTGGCCGCGCGCGTTGTACCCGGACCACTTCAAAGTCGTGGGCAACCCGCAAGTCGCACGCTCACTGGGCATCGAACAGGTGGACGAAGCCAACGTCGCCGCCCGAATGGCCGAAGGAGAAAAACGCCCATGACCTTGCGTCGTCGTTGGGACATCAATACCCGCACCCAGCTCATCACCCTGGGCCCGGCGCTGTTGCTGACGTTGCTGCTGATCAGTTTCTTTACCTTCGTGCGTATCCAGGACCTGCGCCAGGAACTGGACCACACCGGCCAACTGATCGCCAACCAACTGGCACCGGCCACCGAATATGGGGTGATCTCGGGCAATAACGATGTGCTCGACAGCCTGCTGCGTGCCACGTTGGCCACACCCCACGTGCGCTTCCTGGAGATTCAGGACAGCAGCGAAAACATTTTGGTGTACGTCGAACAGCCCTCGGAAAAACACGACCGCTCGCTGTCGGTGAAAGTGTTCCAGGCGCCGATTCGCCTGCAGCATATCCAGCTGGGCAATGACTTTTTCCAGGACAACCTCAACGAACCCAAGGCGCCGCGCGCCGACTACCTGGGTCGGGTGATCGTCGGCATGTCCAATGACGCCTTCAGTCAGCGCCAGCAGGAAATCCTGTTCAAGGCCGGCATCCTGGCGCTGTTCGCCCTGTTGTTTACCTTCCTGCTCGCCCGACGCCTGGCCGCTAGCCTGTCGCAACCGATCAGCGCCATGGGCAATGCGGTCAAGGCCATCCAGCAAGGCGACTACAAGACGCCGCTGCCGATCGTGGATGACTCCGAGCTGGGCGACCTGTCGCGACACATCAACAACCTGGCCGAAGGCCTCAACCAGGCCAGCCGCGAACAGCAGCAGGCTATCGCCCAGTTGATCCAGACCCGCGAAGAAGCCGAACGGGCCAACAACGCCAAGTCGGACTTCCTGGCCATGATGAGCCACGAACTGCGCACGCCAATGAACGGCGTACTGGGCATGCTGCAACTGCTCGAAACCACCGAAATGACCGAGGAGCAGACCGAATACGCGGCGCTGGCCTCCGAATCCACCGAGCATTTGCTCAAGGTGATCAACGACATTCTCGACTTCTCGCGCATCGAGCGCGCGGCCCTGGAACTGGAACATATCCCGTTCAACCTGGCCGACCTGATCAACAGCTGCGCCCAGGCCTTCCAGCACAGCGCCCAGCAGCGCGGGCTGGCACTCAAGCTGCCGATCCCGGCGGGCATGGACGCACTGCGGGTACAGGGTGATCCGACGCGCATCCGTCAGATTCTGGTGAATCTGATCGGCAACGCCCTGAAGTTCACCGAACACGGTACCGTCAGCGTCGAGCCGCACTGGCAGACCCTCGATCATGACCTGGTGTGGTTCACCTGCACCGTACGCGACAGCGGCATCGGGATTTCCGCCGAGCGCCTGGAATTGATGTTCGATGCGTTCCAGCAGGCCGACAGTTCCATTTCAAGACGTTACGGCGGCACCGGTCTTGGCCTGCCCATTGCCCGCACCCTGGCCGAACGCATGGGTGGCACCCTGCGCGCCCAGAGCGAAGAAGGCCGTGGCTCGGTGTTTACCTTGGAGATCCCCCTGGCCATCGACCAGCAAAGCCTGGCGCCGATCGCCCTGGATGCTGAAGGCAAGCACAGCGCCGGCGAGGGGCGGCATGTGTTACTGGTGGAAGACAATCCGGTCAACCGCACCGTGGTGGAGGCCATGCTGCGCAGCCTGGGCTTTGAAGTCAGCCTGGCCACCGATGGCGCCGAAGCGATCCGCAGTGCCGAGAGCCTGATTTTCACCGCGATCCTGATGGATTGCCGACTGCCGCTGATTGACGGCTACGAAGCCACTCGACAGATTCGACAACTGCCGGGCTGCGCCGACCTGCCAATCATCGCCCTGACCGCCAACGCCCTGCAGGGCGACCGGGAAGCGTGTCTGGCGGCAGGCATGAACGATTACCTGGCCAAGCCGTTCAAACGCACGGATTTGCAGCAAATCCTGCAGCGCTGGGTGCAATAGCGGCGCGCCATCAGCCAACTGCGACTGGCGTGAAAGACGAAAGTGCGGCAGTCTTAGGCACCCGAACGGGCACCTGAAACGGGCCCGGTTTAAAATTTCAGTGAACAAGTGTACATTCAGTGCCTTAACGCTGTGACTTTCACTACAACGCAATAGTCTATGTGTAGGCTGCCGACATGAGGCATGAACGCTTCATTCGGTTCGGGAAGATTTGCCCTACCCTGCCGCATGGGATTATTGAGGAGCTCGCATGACCAAACAAAACGCCTTTACTCGGGAAGACCTGCTGCGCTGCAGTCGCGGTGAGCTGTTCGGCCCAGGTAACGCGCAACTGCCCGCCCCGAACATGCTGATGGTGGATCGCATCACCCATATCAGCGAAGAGGGTGGCAAGTACGGCAAAGGTGAATTGGTCGCCGAGCTGGATATCAACCCGGACCTGTGGTTCTTCGCCTGCCATTTCGAAGGCGACCCTGTCATGCCAGGTTGCCTGGGCCTCGACGCCATGTGGCAGTTGGTCGGCTTCTTCCTCGGCTGGCAAGGTCTGCCGGGCCGCGGCCGCGCCCTGGGTTCGGGCGAAGTGAAGTTTTTTGGCCAGGTCCTGCCGACCGCCAAGAAAGTCACCTACAACATTCAGATCAAGCGCGTCCTCAAGGGCAAGCTGAACCTGGCCATCGCCGATGGTTCGGTGAGCGTCGACGGTCGCGAGATCTATACTGCCGAAGGCCTTCGGGTCGGCGTATTCACTTCCACTGACAACTTTTAAGGGTTATCCGCATGCGCCGCGTCGTTATCACTGGTCTGGGCATCGTTTCTTGCCTGGGCAATGACAAAGAGACCGTCACCGCTAACCTGCGTGCAAGTCGCCCTGGCATCCGCTTCAACCCGGAATATGCCGAAATGGGTCTGCGTAGCCAGGTTTCCGGCTCCATCGACCTGCCCCTCGAAGAACTGATCGATCGCAAGATCTATCGTTTCGTGGGCCACGCTGCCGCCTACGCCTACCTGGCCATGAAAGACGCAATCGCCGACTCCGGCCTGAGCGAAGACCAGGTATCGAACGTACGCACCGGCCTGATCGCCGGTTCGGGCGGCGCATCCACCCTGAACCAGATGGAAGCGTTGGACATCCTGCGCGAAAAAGGCGTGAAGCGCGTTGGCCCGTACCGTGTAACGCGGACCATGGGCAGCACCGTTTCGGCCTGCCTGGCCACGCCGTTCGCAATCAAGGGCGTGAACTACTCGATCTCCTCCGCGTGCGCCACCAGTGCCCACTGCATCGGCACTGCCGTTGAGCAGATCCAACTGGGCAAGCAGGACATCGTGTTCGCCGGCGGCGGTGAAGAAGAACATTGGAGCCAGTCGTTCCTGTTCGACGCCATGGGCGCCCTGTCCACCCAGTACAACGAAACCCCGGAAAAAGCCTCCCGCGCCTACGACGCCAAGCGTGACGGTTTCGTCATCGCCGGCGGTGGCGGCATGGTGGTGGTCGAGGAGCTGGAACACGCCCTCGCCCGTGGCGCCAAGATCTACGCGGAAATCGTCGGCTACGGCGCTACTTCCGATGGCTACGACATGGTTGCGCCAAGCGGTGAAGGTGCCATCCGCTGCATGCAGATGGCAATGTCCACCGTAGATACCCCGATCGACTACCTGAACACCCACGGCACCTCGACTCCGGTCGGCGATGCCAAGGAAATGGAAGGCGTGCGTGCGGTATTCGGCGACAAGGCCCCTGCGATCAGCTCCACCAAGAGCCTGTCGGGTCACTCCTTGGGCGCCGCCGGCGTTCACGAAGCGATCTACTGCCTGCTGATGATGGAAGGCAACTTCATGGCCGGTTCGGCCAACATCGACGAGATCGACCCGGTCGTTGCCGATATGCCGATCCTGACCAAGACGGTTGAAAACGCAAAAATCGACACCGTGATGAGCAACAGCTTCGGCTTCGGTGGCACTAACGCCACCCTGGTGCTGAAACGCTGGCAGGGTAAGTAAGCCCCGCAGGTTGATCACCTGAAAAAGCCCCGACTGGTTCGGGGCTTTTTTATGGGCGTGGATTTGAGACCGCAACGCCCACCTTGCAGCCGGTCTCCCGGAAGTTATCAAAGCTGCGCCGCATGTGCGGAAGACGAAAATGCAATATCAACGCGCACCATCATCGCGACGAGGTTTAGGCAGGATGGCCAGGAAGTTGTCCCTCGCCACTTTGTGGGCAACGTCTTCAGGCAATGCATCCAAGAACACATCAAAGCGGTGCATTTCCTTACCCAGCTTGTTGAAACGCCCGACGACGTCCGAACCCAGCATAAAGCGCTCCGGGAAGCGTTCCACCAGCGTTACCCATTCAGGTCGAGGCTTGCCAGCCTCATCCAGCAAGTACGGCGTAAGCATGCTCCAGGAGAGGTCGATATACAGGTTGGGGTAAGCCTCAAGCATGCGGCTCAAGGTGGGCAGCAAAAAGTCCATTTGCACCTGATGGCGGTGGATTTCCTTGCTGGTGCCGGCGTGAGCCCAGATAAAGCGGGTGTGCGGGTGGTTGCGTAGCGGCTCCTCGATTTCGGCCAAATACAGCGGATTGCGCTCGCGCTTGGAGGTGATGTTGGAGTGCAACATCACCGGCAAATCGTTTTCCGCCGCCAAGTGATAGATGCGCGTCATGGCTTCGTTATTGGCACGCGGGGTGTCGCCCGCCGTAAGGGCAGTGAGGTCGTCGTGACGGGTGAAGACTTCACCGATGCCCTGCCAGAGCCCCGGGTTGAGGTCGAGCATGCGCTGGATATGGGCATCCGAGTTCTTGTCGTTGGGGTTGAAGCCGGACAGAAACGGATGAAAGTGCTGGCGCTGTTCAGGTGTCAGTTTATTTACCGCTGCGGCAACAATCACGTCAGTGGCGCTGTACCAATAGGCATCCGCGTCATCACCGGCGTAGTAACGCGGACGCTTGGGTTCGTCTTCGTGCCATTTCTTGGCCACTGGGACACCGGAAATCATTACGTGGTCGATGCGATTTTCTGCCATCGCCTTGAGCAATTTGTCCATCCCCGCCGTTTCCTGGAAAAAATCCACGTAATGCAGGTGCGCATCGCTGTAGGCATAGTCGCGAGCCTGTGCGGCAAGGCTGCCGGTCGTGAGCAATAGGGCAAGACTCAGGCGGATCCAGGGCACGATAAAACCTCGATAGGGGCTGATAGGGGTAGACCGTGCGCCACACATCGGGGTTCAGCAGGAAAAAACGCGGAACACCCAAGTGCCAGCATGCTCTATAACTGCATGACCTTCATCCTGCCACCTTGTGAGGTTCGCCATGCCTGTTACCGTCAATACGCTGAACGCTGATAACTTCCGCCACAGCGTCAACATCAATAACCACGAGCTGTTTACTGACCTGCCCAAAAGCCTGGGCGGCGACGATTCAGCGCCCTCCCCCCACGATTACTTCGATGCCGCACTGGCTTCGTGCAAGGCTTTGACGGTCAAGCTCTATGCGCAGAAAAAAGACATCCCCCTGACCGGCGTGACCGTGGAAGTCACCCACGACGCCACCGAAGAGCAAAAGGGCAAATACAAGCTCAACGTCAAGCTGACACTCAAGGGTGTACTCACCGACGAACAGCGCGACGAGTTGCACCGCGTGGCTGATCGCTGCCCGGTACACAAACTGATGACCACCGCTGAGATCACCATCGAAACCCACCTCTCGGAGGGCGCGTTCAGCCAATAGCGGCAACCTCCCGTCGAGCGGGTTATGCTCAAGACTATCCAACCCGCTCAGACTGGGACGCACCATGACCACCCTCACCGTGATCCGCCCTCGCCCCGAAGATGTCGAAGGCCAGCCGATCCTGCGCCCGCTGCCCTCGCGCGAATGCCGCAGCGTCGGGCCGTTTGTGTTTTTCGACCATATGCTGCCCACCCGCTACGAACCGGGGAGCGGCATGAATATCCGCCAACATCCGCATATCGGGCTGTCCACCCTCACCTATCTGTTTGACGGTGCACTGCAGCACAAGGACAGCCTGGGTTCCAACCAAGTGGTAGAGGCCGGCGATGTCAGCTGGATGACCGCCGGCAGCGCTATTGCCCATGTCGAGCGCACACCCGACGCCCTCAAGGCACGCGGTTTCAGTATGCATGGCCTGCAGGTGTGGCTGGCATCGCCCAAGGACCACGAAGAGGGGCCGGGGCATTACAGTCATCACCCGGCGTCGAGCCTGCCGCTGAGTGACAACCTGGGTGTGCGAATTCGCCTGATCGCCGGCAGCGGCTTCTGCCTCAAATCACCGGTACCGGTGCTGTCCCCTACCTTGTATGCAGATGTGCAGATGCAAACGGCCACGACCCTGCTGATTCCCGACGAGCACGAGGAACGCGCGGTGTATGTGCTGGAGGGTGAAGCACAACTGGAGGGCGAGCGGCTTGAGGTCCACAGCCTGGTGGTATTGCCGCCCGGACAGGAGATGACCTTGTTCGCCGACAGCGATTGCCACGTGGTGGTGTTTGGCGGGGCGCCACTGGATGGGCCGCGGCGGATCAACTGGAATTTTGTCGCTAGCGATCCGCTGAAGATCGAGCAGGCCAGGCAGCGCTGGGCCGATGGGGACTGGCCGACGGTGCCGGGTGAAACTGAAAGAATTGAGTTGCCTGTTCCGGCTTCATCGGGGGCAAGTCGGAACAGGCGCTGAAGATTTAGCCCTTGAACACTTCATCCAGCAAGTTATGCATCGACTGGAAGGCCCGTGCAGCGGTCTTCGCGTCGTACATCATCTTGCCCGGCACATTGGCATCCGGGTCAGTGAAGGAATGCACCGCACCGCCGTAGCTCAGCAATTGCCAGTCCACGCCGGCCGCGTTCATTTCATCTTCGAACGCAGGCAGTTGCTCTTTCGGCACCAGCGGGTCGGAAGCACCGTGCAGCACCAGCACTGAACCCTGGATGTTTTTCGCATCGGCCGGATTCGGCGTATCGAGAGTACCGTGGAACGATACGGCAGCCTTCAATGGCGCACCAGTACGCGCCAGCTCCAGGGAGCAGCACCCGCCGAAGCAGAAACCAAAGGTTGCCAGCTTCGAGGTGTCCACTGCCGCTTCGGTCTGGCCCTGCAGTTGCTCAAAGGCCGCCTGCATGCGCTTGTTCAGCAGCGGGCGATCATTCTTCAACGGCATCATTGCGGCGCCGGCTTCATCGCCGTTCGACGGGCGCACGGTTTGCCCGTAGAGGTCGGCGATCAGCACCACGTAGCCCTTGGCGGCAACGCTCTTGGCGATTTCTTCGGCCCCCGCACTCACCCCCATCCAGTTCGGCGCCATCAGCAGGCCGGGCAGCGGGTTCTTTTGGCTGGCATCGAACGCCAGGCGGCTTTCATACGACTGGCCATCAATCTGATAGACCACGGAACGCACAGTGACTTGGCTCATCATTTACTCCAGTTGAGGGGCGATAGAACGAAAAAACCCGCCGAAGCGGGTTTTTCTACAACGGTATCAAACCGACAGTTCAACCAACAGCTTGTTCAGTCGGCGCACATAGGCGGCCGGGTCTTTGAGGCTGTCGCCAGCGGCCAGGGCCGCCTGGTCGAAGAGGATGTGCGACAGGTCGCCAAACCGCTCTTCGCTCTGCTCGCCGTCGAGTTTCTCGATCAACGGGTGAGCCGGATTGAATTCGAAGATCGGCTTGGAGTCCGGGACCTTCTGGCCGCTGGCTTCAAGGATCTGGCGCATCTGCATGCCCAGGTCCTGCTCGCCGATAGCCAGGATCGCCGGGGAATCGGTCAGACGGTGGGAAACCCGCACTTCGCTGACGGCATCGCCCAGGGACGCCTTGATCCGCTCCACCAGGCCTTCTTTGGCCTTGGCGACTTCTTCGGCTTCTTTCTTCTCTTCTTCGGAGTCCAGGTTACCCAGGTCCAGGTCGCCACGAGCTACGTCGACAAAGGATTTGCCGTCGAACTCATTGAGGTAGCTCATCAGCCACTCATCGATACGGTCGGTCAGCAGCAGCACTTCGATGCCTTTCTTGCGGAAGACTTCCAGGTGCGGGCTGTTCTTGACCTGTGCGTAGGTTTCGCCGGTCAGGTAGTAGATCTTGTCCTGACCTTCCTTGGCACGAGCCAGGTACTCGGCCAGGGAAACGACCTGCTCACCGTCTTCACCCTGGGTGGAAGCAAAGCGCAGCAGACCGGCGATTTTCTCCTTGTTGGCGAAATCTTCTGCCGGGCCTTCTTTCATGACCTGACCGAAGTTTTTCCAGAAGCCCTTGTATTGCTCAGGCTCGTTCTTCGCCAGTTTCTCCAGCATGTCGAGTACGCGCTTGGTCAGCGCCGACTTCATGGAGTCGATGATCGGGTCTTTTTGCAGGATTTCCCGCGACACGTTCAGCGACAGGTCATTGGAGTCGACCACGCCCTTGATAAAGCGCAGGTACAGCGGCAGGAACGACTCTGCCTGGTCCATCACGAACACGCGCTGCACGTACAGCTTCAGGCCTTTCGGCGCTTCACGCTGGTACAGGTCGAACGGCGCACGGGCCGGCACATAGAGCAGCGAGCTGTATTCCAGCTTGCCTTCGACCTTGTTGTGGCTCCAGCTCAGCGGGTTTTCGTAGTCGTGACCGATGTGCTTGTAGAACTCCTGGTATTCCTCGTCCTTGATCTCGGTACGCGGACGGGTCCACAGGGCACTGGCGCGGTTAACGGTTTCCCATTCCTCGGCAGGCTTCTCTTCACCTTCGGCGGCCGCTTGTTCTTTCGGCAGCTCGATCGGCAAGGCGATGTGGTCGGAGTACTTCTTGATGATATTGCGCAGGCGCCAGCCATCGGCGAACTCGTCTTCACCGGACTTGAGGTGCAGGACGATGCGGGTACCACGGTCAGCCTTGTCGATGGTGGCGATTTCAAATTCGCCCTCGCCTTTGGAAGACCAGTGCACGCCTTCGCTGGCGTCAAGGCCGGCACGACGGCTGAACACTTCAACCTTGTCGGCCACGATAAAGGCCGAGTAGAAGCCCACGCCGAACTGGCCGATCAGGTGCGAATCTTTCTTCTGGTCGCCAGACAGGTTTTTCATGAAGTCGGCGGTGCCGGATTTGGCGATGGTCCCCAGGTGGGTGATCGCATCGTCCCGGCTCATGCCGATACCGTTATCTTCGAGGGTGACGGTATTGGCGTCTTTGTCGAAGCTCACACGGATCTTCAGTTCCGCGCCACCTTCCAGCAGTTCAGGCTTGGACAGGGCTTCGAAACGTAATTTGTCGACAGCGTCAGAGGCGTTCGAGATCAATTCGCGAAGGAATATTTCCTTGTTGGAATACAGCGAATGGATCATGAGGTGCAGCAGTTGCTTCACCTCGGTCTGGAAGCCCAGGGTTTCCTTTTGAGTTTCCACACTCATGGTCATCAAACTCCAATTGGATGGCAGTGGCCGCGCCCTTGAGGGTTGGCGGCGGGTTGTCATCAAAGTTGGGGGCTAAGACCAGGATTTCAAGGGCGGCTTGTTTCCTCAATCTTGAAATGCGCACGGGCGGTGGCAATCGGTTCGGCGGCAGTGCTTTGCCAGGCGGTGATCGCGACATTCGCCACCCGTCGGCCCTGTCGCCACACCTGGCATTTGGCGTAAGTGTCGCGAAACTGGCCGGCACGCAGGTAATCGAGGGAGAAATCGATGATTTTCGGGAGACCTGGCGCGCCGGTAAACACCAGCAGGTGCAGCGCCGCCGCCAGTTCCATAAAGCCGGCAATCACTCCGCCGTGAAGCGCCGGCAATATAGGGTTACCAATATTGTCCTTGTGCGCCGGCAGGCGAAACAGCAACTCATCGCCCAACCGGGTGCATTCGATGCCGATCAGTTTGGCGTAGGGGATCAGGTCCAACAGTTCGTCGTAGCTACCCCGCTGATGAGCCTGCTCCAGTCGGGTCTTGAATCGATGCGTCATGCCTGCTCTCCCTTGATCGTGCTGTCCAGCCCTTGTGTGCCCCTGAGGCGCTTGCCCATGCGCATGAAGGTGCCGACCACATGGGCGATGGGTTGTTGCGGATCGTCCTGGTAGGCAAAACCGCGCGCAAAGATCACGTCAGCCGTCACCCGGTAGCACTGGGCGAAGCCATACACCGGTTTATGCGGCTCGGCGGGATGCATATAGTCGACACGCAGGTCCAGGGTCGGGCACACCTCGAACTCCGGCAGGACACACAGGGTGGCCATGCCGCAGGCCGTGTCCATCAAGGAGGTCAGCGCGCCACCGTGGATCACGCCGGTCTGGGGATCACCCACCAGCTGTGAGGCGTAAGGCATGAGCAACGTAATGCCGTCTTCGCTGGCGCGATGAGCCGTGATACCCAGCACCTGACAATGGCGCAAGGCTGAGACAAAACGCGTCGCGCGCTCTAACAAGGGATTTCCGGTCATTCGTTCAAGACTCTTATTAGTGTTGATGTGCGAAATGGGCGCTAGGGGTGAAAGTTCCTTTGAGACGGCGGTTTATATATCTGTGGAATAAAAGGAACTAATGCTGAACTGCCATGCTCGAAAGGCCAGAAGATATCTTCACTAAGGAGAAACACCCCATGCGTAAGACTTTAGCTATTTCCATGATGTTGGCCGCTGCCCTCGGTCTCGCTGCTTGCGATAAAAAATCCGAAGACAAAGCCCAAGACGCTGCAGCACATTCCGAGCAAGCTCAAAAAGACATGGCGAAAGCTCAGGATAAAGTGAACGACGCTGCGAAAGAAAACGCCGATGCTGCCAAAGCTCAGGCTGAATCGAACGCAGCCGCCGCAAAAGAAGCAGCACCTGCTACCCCTGCCACCGGTTCTTGATACCGCGGCATGAAATAGCTTTGCTGCAAAAAGAAAGCCCGCTTAGATAGCGGGCTTTACTTTATCTGCTGTTTTTATTCGCCGCGTTAATAGGCTGGAGCGCACTAAGCCGCCTCTTTGACAGCCTCCGGCAGCGGCGTATCCGTCTGCGTATACACCATCACTTGCAGTACGTCGGAATGAAACTCCCGACGGTACAGCACCAACACCACCCCGGCGCTCATCAACATGAACAACCAGGGACTGACAAACCACGCCAGCATGGTCATGCCGAAGTAATAAGCGCGCAGGCCAAAGTTGAACTGGTTGGCAGCCATTGAGATTACCCGCGCCGCACGCAGGGCGAACGCCTTGCGTTCCTGCTCCGACACATGCCGTTCTCCGATCATCGGCGCCGAGCCTACCAGCACTGCTGCAAAGTTGTACTGGCGCATGCACCAACTGAAGGTGAAGAACGCATAGACGAAGACCAGCGCCAGGCAGAGCAACTTGATCTCCGACATCCCCTGAGAGGCTTGCTGCACCATGGGTATGTCCGCCAACAACGACACCGCACGCTCGGAGGCCCCCAGCACCGTGAGAATACCGGCGAGAATGATCAAGGTGCTGGAGGCGAAAAATGAGGCGTTACGCTCCAGGTTGCCGATCACACTGGCGTCGGCGATGCGATTGTCGCGCAGCAACATGCGGCGCATCCAGTCTTCGCGATACAAATGCAGCACGCTGGCCAGGCACGCGGTATCTCGGGCTTTCCAAGTGGCATAACGGGTGTAGCCGCCCCAACACAGGATGAACCAGAGGGCGGCAAGCAGGTGGATCTGATTGGCTTCGACGAACGACATGCGGGTCCTTGCAGAAACGAGATTGAAAAACTTTTTGCGTCTGTTCGACGTTAGCGCAAAGAAAAAGACACTGCCCGCGGCTCAAAAAAAATGCCCCGTATCGATTGATACGAGGCATTTCCGTACTGCATGAAACCCGCTTGTTATGCGATGGCTTCGCTGCGCTTACCCAGCATGCGATCAATGACGACCGCCACACCCAGCGTCATCACTGACGGCACCAACCACGCCAGGCCTTGCTCGCTCAGCGGCAGGTTCGCCAGCTGCGAAGGCATCCAGCCCGCGAGGCCGGCACCCTTGAGCGCGTCGATACAGCCAAAGATGAACGACACCAGCATGACCGGCCCGACGATACGGCCCTGCTCCTGCCAGAAGTCTTTGCAGAAGCTCAAGGCCACCAGCACGATGCATGGCGGGTAGATCGCGGTGAGTACCGGGATCGAGAACGCAATCAGCTTGGTCAGGCCCAGGTTCGACACGAACAGCGAGAACAGCGCCAGGATCACGACCAGGGTCTTGTAGGACAGTGGCAGGATTTTGCTGAAGTACTCGGCGCAAGCGCAGGTGAGGCCGACAGCGGTGACCAGGCACGCGAGCGAAATCAACACGGCCAGGAAACCACTGCCCAGGGAGCCAAAGGTGTGCTGCACATAGGCGTGCAATACGGCGGCACCATTGGCAGCGCCAGCCGCCACTTCATGGCTGCCCGCCCCGAGACGGAACAGGCTGATATACACCAGCGCCAGGCCCACGCCGGCAATCAACCCGGCAATGATCGCGTAGCGGGTGATCAGCTTGGGCGACTCGACACCACGGGAACGGATCGCGTTGACGATCACAATGCCAAACACCAGCGCACCCAGGGTATCCATGGTCAGGTAACCATTGACAAAGCCCTGGGAGAACGGCGCGGCGACGTATTCCGGAGTGGCAACACCCACCTCACCTGCCGGCAGGGCAAACGCGGCAATACCGAGAATGGCCAACGCGATGATCTTCAGCGGCGCCAGGAAACGACCCACGGTGTCCAGCAGTCGGCCTGGGTACAGGGAGACAAAGAACACCACCAGGAAATACACCGAGCTGTAGAGGAACAGCGCCAGCGGGCTTTCGCCGGTCAGCGGCGCCAGGCCCACTTCAAACGACACGGTCGCGGTACGCGGGGTGGCGAACAGCGGCCCTACCGCCAGATACGCCGCCGCCGCGAGCAGGCCACCGGCGATCTTGCCGATCGGGCTGCTCAACGCGTCCATACCGCCACCGACCTTGGCCAGGGCGATCACAGTGACCACCGGCAAACCAACGGCGGTGATCAGGAAGCCCAGCGCCGCCATCCAGACGTGAGGCCCGGACTGCAAACCAACGATAGGCGGGAAGATGATGTTGCCGGCGCCCACGAACAGGGCAAAGGTCATGAAGCCCAACGCCAGGATGTCCTGGCTTTTCAACACTTTCATTTGAGGAAATACCACACTACTGAATCGGAATTTAGAGAGGGATTCCCTATGGATGAGGGAAATGCTGCCGGCCCTTATGGGCACCGGCCGGTCTAGCGCGCAGCTTCCTTTTGGGAGGCGGACGCATAAAGAGGCGGCTAGGGTACAGAATTAGCCTGACAAACGCACTGTTGCGGGGCGAACTGTCCGATAAGCGACATTTACATGTCGCGTTTTCATACCAAATTTGGCAATACAGACAAAAATGTGGAGGGGGCTTGCTCCCGATAGCGGTAGCTCAGTCACCTCATCAGTGACTGAACCACCGCTATCGGGAGCAAGCCCCCTCCCACATTGGATCGAGTACATCCAAAACGCACAAAGGCCACCCGAAGGTGGCCTTTGCTGGTAAAGCGTCAGCTAAGCGTGAGGCTTACTTGACAGCCCAACCGGTCAGCTCGGACAAAGCCTTGCCGATGTCTGCCAGCGAACGCACGGTTTTAACGCCTGCGTCTTCCAGGGCAGCAAACTTCTCGTCTGCAGTGCCTTTGCCGCCAGAGATGATTGCGCCAGCATGGCCCATGCGCTTGCCCGCAGGGGCAGTCACACCAGCGATGTAGGAAACAACCGGCTTGGTCACGTGTGCCTTGATGTAGGCAGCCGCTTCTTCTTCAGCCGAACCGCCGATCTCACCGATCATCACGATCGCTTCGGTCTTCGGGTCTTCCTGGAACAGCTTCAGGATGTCGATGAAGTTGGAGCCTGGGATCGGGTCACCGCCGATGCCGACGCAAGTCGACTGACCGAAACCGGCGTCAGTGGTCTGCTTCACAGCTTCGTAGGTCAGGGTGCCGGAACGGGAAACGATACCGACTTTACCTGGCAAGTGAATGTGACCTGGCATGATGCCGATCTTGCATTCGCCTGGAGTGATCACGCCTGGGCAGTTAGGGCCGATCAGGACTACGCCCAGCTCGTCGCACTTAACTTTAGCGTCCAGCATGTCCAGGGTAGGAATGCCTTCGGTGATGCACACGATCAGCTTGATGCCGCCGAATGCTGCTTCCAGGATCGAGTCCTTGCAGAAAGGAGCTGGAACGTAGATCACGCTGGCGGTGGCGCCAGTGGCAGCTACAGCGTCTTTCACGGTGTTGAACACTGGCAGGCCCAGGTGCTCGGTGCCGCCTTTGCCCGGAGTTACGCCACCAACCATCTTGGTGCCGTATTCGATGGCTTGCTGGGTGTGGAAACTACCTTGCGAACCGGTAATACCCTGGCAGATAACTTTGGTGTCTTTATTGATCAGGACGCTCATTATTTGCCCTCCGCAGCTTTGACAACTTGTTGAGCAGCGTCGGTCAGGCTGGTAGCCGCGATGATGTTCAAACCGCTTTCTGCCAGTACTTTAGCGCCCAGTTCAGCGTTGTTGCCTTCAAGGCGCACAACAACCGGGATTTTAACGCCGACTTCTTTCACTGCACCGATGATGCCTTCGGCAATCATGTCGCAACGAACGATGCCGCCGAAGATGTTGACCAGTACTGCAGCGACGTTGGAGTCGGACAGGATGATCTTGAAGGCTTCGGTTACGCGTTCTTTGGTAGCACCACCGCCTACGTCGAGGAAGTTGGCTGGTTTGCCGCCATGCAGGTTGACGATGTCCATGGTACCCATGGCCAGGCCAGCACCGTTGACCATGCAACCGATGTTACCTTCCAGGGCTACGTAGTTCAGTTCGAACTTGGCAGCGTGCGCTTCGCGCGGATCGTCCTGCGACGGATCGTGGAAAGTTTTCAGCTTAGGCTGACGGTACATGGCGTTGGCGTCGATGTTGATCTTGGCGTCGAGGCAGTGCAGATCGCCGTCAGCCTTGATCACCAGCGGGTTCACTTCCAGCAGGGCCAGATCGTGATCCTGGAACAGTTTGGCCAGACCTACGAAGATCTTGGCGAACTGGGCAACTTGCTTGCCTTCCAGGCCCAGCTGGAAAGCCAGCTCGCGCCCCTGGAATGGCTGAGCGCCAACCAGTGGATCGATGGTGGCTTTCAGAATTTTTTCTGGGGTTTCTTCGGCAATCTTCTCAATGTCCACGCCACCTTCGGTGGAAGCCATGAACACGATGCGACGGCTCGAACGGTCAACGACAGCGCCCAGGTACAGCTCTTTAGCGATATCAGTGCACGATTCAACCAGGATCTTGGTGACTGGCTGGCCATTGGCATCAGTCTGGTAAGTCACCAGACGCTTGCCCAGCCACTGCTGTGCGAAGGCCTTGGCGTCTTCTTTGCTGCGAACCAGCTTAACGCCGCCCGCTTTACCGCGACCACCAGCGTGGACCTGGGCTTTGACAACCCACTCGGTGCCACCGATTTTGTCGCAAGCTTCTGCTGCTGCTTCCGGGGTGTCTACTGCGTAGCCCTTGGAAACTGGCAGGCCGTATTCAGCGAACAGCTGCTTACCCTGATACTCGTGAAGATTCATGCTTTTTACCGTCTTCGTTAGGTACTGCGCATTCGGCGCTGCGCTCATTATGAGTGCCGCGCCACCTGTGACTGCTGCTTGCGCAACTTGCGGGGCTCAAGGCCCGTAAAGCTGCGCAAGACTGCGTCCAGCGGATATTCCGCGGTGAGTCTTGCGCGCAAGGCTCACGACGGGCAACTCCGCCGTGGTTTCTTATTATCTCGCTTAGCGCTTCTTGCGGTTGGCGATGTGGATGGCGCCGCCATTCACTGCCAACGCTGCTTCGTGCAACGCTTCGGACAGGGTCGGATGGGAGAAGACCATCATGCCCAGGTCCTCGGCACTGGTGCCGAATTCCATACCGATCGCGCCTTGCTGAACCAGTTCTGCAGCGCTCGGGCCAATCACGTGGACGCCCAATACGCGGTCAGTCTTGGCATCAGCGATGACTTTGACAAAACCACCGGTGTCGTTGGCTGCCATGGCACGGCCAGAAGCGGCAAACGGGAAGGTGCCGACGTTAACTTCAACGCCTTCAGCTTTCAACTGCTGTTCGTTCTTGCCGACCCATGCAATTTCCGGGTGGGTGTAGATAACCGATGGGATCAGGTCGTAGTTCATCTGGGTCTTGTGACCCTTGATGCGCTCGACAACCATGATGCCTTCTTCGGAAGCCTTGTGCGCGAGCATCATGCCGCGAACCACGTCGCCGATGGCGTAGACGCCAGGAACGGTGGTAGCGCAGTGATCGTCAACGTGGATGAAACCACGCTCGTCGATGTTCACGCCGCTGTCGGAAGCCAGCAGGTCGGTGGTCACTGGACGGCGACCAACGGCTACGATCAGCTTGTCGAAGGTGATGGTCTGCTCGCCTTCTTTATCGGTGTAGGTCACCACGACTTCTTCGCCGTTGACCTTGGAACCGGTCACGCGAGCACCCAGCTTGATGTCCAGACCTTGTTTGGTCAGGGTTTTCAGCGCTTCCTTGGACACAGCGGTGTCGGCAGCCAGCAGGAACGTGTCCAGGGCTTCCAGCACAGTCACTTCGGAACCCAGGCGGGACCAGACCGAACCCAGTTCCAGGCCGATCACGCCAGCGCCGATGACGCCCAGGCGCTTAGGAACAGCTTGGAATTCCAGGGCGCCGGTCGAATCAACGATCACGTTCTGGTCAACCGGAGCCGGTGGAATGTCGATTGGACGCGAACCTGGGGCCAGGATCACGTTCTCGGCTTCGATGATTTCTACCGAACCGTCCGGCTTGGTGATTTCAACTTTCTTGCCGGCCAGCAGTTTGCCGTGACCTTGCAGGGAAGTCACACCGTTGGCCTTGAACAAGGTCGCAACGCCCGAAGTCAGGCCTTTAACGATGTTGGCTTTACGGCCGACCATTGCTGGCACGTCCATGGTCACGCCAGCATGGTTGATGCCGTGGATCGCGAAGCCGTCTTGGGCTTCGTGGAATTTCCAGGAGCTGTCCAGCAGCGCCTTGGAAGGAATGCAACCAACGTTCAGGCAAGTACCGCCCAATGCCAGTTTGCCTTCCTTGTCGGTGTATTTTTCGATGCAAGCAGTCGAGAGGCCCAGTTGTGCGGCCTTGATGGCGGCAACGTAGCCGCCAGGACCCGCACCAATCACTACAACGTCAAATTTCTGCGACATGAAAATAGTTCCTCTATTTAGCAGCAAGCTTTCAAGCCGCAAGCCCCAAGCCCAACTGCCTTATCCGGCAATCTGTCACTTGAGGCCTGCAGCTGCTTCTATCAGATATCCAGCAGCAGACGAGCCGGGTCTTCCAGCAGGTTCTTGATGGTCACCAGGAAAGTCACGGCTTCTTTACCATCGATCAGGCGGTGATCGTAAGACAGCGCCAGGTACATCATTGGGCGGATCACGACTTGGCCGTTGATGGCCATCGGACGCTGGATGATGTTGTGCATGCCCAGGATCGCGGCTTGTGGCGGGTTAACGATCGGCGTCGACATCATCGAACCGAAGGTACCACCGTTGGTGATGGTGAAGGTACCACCGGTCATCTCGTCGATGGTCAGCTTGCCGTCACGGGCTTTCTTGCCGAAGCCGGCGATGCCGCCTTCGATTTCGGCCAGGCTCATCAGCTCGGCGTTACGCAGGACCGGAACCACCAGGCCACGGTCGCTGGACACGGCAACGCCGACGTCAGCATAACCGTGGTAAACGATGTCGCTGCCGTCGATGGAAGCGTTGACTGCCGGGAAGCGTTTCAGCGCTTCGGTGGCCGCTTTCACGAAGAACGACATGAAGCCCAGGCGCACGCCGTTGTGGGACTTCTCGAACAGATCCTTGTACTTCGAACGCAGGGCCATGACTTCGGTCATGTCGACTTCGTTGAAAGTGGTCAGCATCGCCATGTTCGACTGTGCTTCAACCAGACGCTTGGCCACGGTGGCGCGAACGCGGGTCATCGGTACACGCTTCTCGGTGCGGTCGCCAGCAGCGAACACAGGCGCAGCGGCAGCCGGGGCAGCAGCCTTGGCAGGCGCGGCAGCCGGAGCGTTTTTCTTCGCTTCAACAGCGGCAACCACATCTTCCTTGGTCACACGGCCGTCTTTGCCGGTGCCTTTGATGGAAGCCAGGTTGATGCCGTTTTCTTCAGCCAGCTGACGCGCAGCCGGTGCAGCGATTGGGTCTTCGCCACCCGCAGCCGGAGCTGCAGCTGGAGCCGAAGCAGCGGCCGGGGCGGCAGCAGCGGCAGGAGCAGCGGCAGCGCTGCCCTCTTCGATCGAGCCCAGTACCTGGTTCGACAGAACGGTAGCGCCCTCTTCGGCAACGATTGCGCCCAGCACGCCGTCAGCTTCGGCCAACACTTCCAGCACGACTTTGTCGGTCTCGATGTCGACGATCAGGTCGTCACGCTTGACGGCCTCACCTGGTTTCTTGTGCCAGGTGGCAACGGTGCCATCGGCAACCGATTCCGGGAATGACGGGGCTTTGATTTCGATAGCCATTATCTGTGGGTCCTTAAAATTCGGTTTCAGTCAGCGCGAAGGCGTTAAACAGTGAAAGCATCTTGCAGCAGTTTTTCCTGCTGCTCGGCGTGCATAGACGCATAACCACACGCAGGCGCAGCAGAAGCATCACGACCGGCGTACTCCAGGCCCAGGGCCTTGTTGTGGTTACCGATGCTGCGACGCAGATGATGCTGGCTGCTGTACCACGCGCCCTGGTTCATCGGTTCTTCCTGACACCACACCACATTGGTGAGGTTGGTGTAAGGCGCGATGATCTCCATGAGGTCATCTTCCGGGAACGGGTAAAGCTGCTCGATACGCACGATGGCGATGTCTTCGCGGCCTTCGGTACGACGTTTTTCCAGCAAGTCGTAGTAGACCTTGCCGCTGCACAGGATCAGGCGAGTGACCTTGCTGGCGTCCAGCGTATCGATTTCTGGAATCACGGTCTGGAACGAACCGTCCGCCAGATCTTCCAGTGTCGAGATGGCCAATTTGTGACGCAGCAGCGATTTCGGGGTCAGCACTACCAGCGGCTTGCGCAGCGGGCGGATCACCTGGCGACGCAGCAAATGGTAGATCTGCGCCGGGGTAGTCGGTACGCACACCTGGATGTTGTGCTCGGCGCACAGTTGCAGGTAACGCTCCAGACGGGCCGAGGAGTGCTCCGGGCCCTGACCTTCATAACCGTGTGGCAGCAACATGGTCAGACCGCACAGACGGCCCCACTTGTGCTCGCCGCTGGTGATGAATTGGTCGATCACCACCTGGGCACCGTTGGCGAAGTCGCCGAACTGGGCTTCCCAGATCACCAGCGCCTGCGGCGTGGTGGTCGAGTAACCGTATTCGAACGCCAGTACGGCTTCTTCGGACAGGAACGAATCGTACAGGTCGAAACGCGGCTGGCCTTCGTACAGGTTCTGCAACGGGATGTAGGTGCCCGCGTCTTTCTGGTTGTGCAATACCGCGTGACGGTGCGAGAACGTACCACGGCCAATGTCCTGGCCGGTCATGCGGATCGGGTGACCTTCGAACGCCAGGGTCGCGTACGCCATGGTTTCGGCGTAACCCCAGTTGATCGGCAGGCCGCCGGCTTGCATCTTCTGACGGTCTTCGTAGATCTTCGCAACCTGGCGCTGCACCACGAAGCCATCCGGGATTTCCAGCAGCTTGGCGGACAGTTCCTGCAGGGTCTTCAGATCGAACGAGGTATCGTGGCGCGCGGTCCAGGTGTGACCCAGGTACGGACGCCAGTCCACGAACAGCTCTTTGTTCGGCTCTTTGACCAGGCTTTTTACTACATGCAGACCATTGTCCAACGCGTTGCGGTATTCATCGATCTTCGCCTGAACACGCGCATCGTCAACAATACCGGCCTTGGTCAGGCTTTCGGCATACAGCTCACGGGTGGTGCGCTGCTTGGTGATCTGCTGGTACATCAACGGCTGGGTGCCGCTTGGCTCGTCAGCTTCGTTGTGACCGCGACGGCGGTAGCAAACCAGGTCGATCACCACGTCACGCTTGAACTGCATGCGGTAGTCGACAGCCAGTTGGGTCACGAACAGTACGGCTTCCGGATCATCGCCATTCACATGGAGGATCGGCGCCTGGATCATCTTGGCAACGTCGGTGGCGTACTCGGTGGAACGCGCATCCAGCGGGTTGCTGATGGTGAAGCCAACCTGGTTGTTGATGACGATGTGAACGGTACCGCCGGTCTTGAAGCCGCGGGTCTGCGACATCTGGAAGGTTTCCAGGACCACGCCTTGACCGGCGAATGCCGCGTCACCGTGGATGGAAATCGGCAGGACCTTTTCACCGGTAGTGTCGTTACGACGATCCTGGCGAGCACGGACCGAACCCTCGACCACTGGAGAAACGATTTCCAGGTGGGATGGGTTGAAGGCCATGGCCAGGTGAACTTCACCGCCGGTGGTCATCACGTTGGACGAGAAGCCCTGGTGGTATTTAACGTCACCGGAACCCAGCTCGACCTTCTTCTTGCCTTCGAACTCGTCGAACAGCTCACGCGGGTTCTTGCCGAAGGTGTTGACCAACACGTTCAGGCGACCACGGTGGGCCATGCCGATCACGATTTCCTTGGTGCCGTAGGAACCGGAACGCTGGATCAGCTCGTCGAGCATCGGGATCAGGCTTTCGCCGCCTTCCAGGCCGAAACGCTTGGTGCCCGGGTATTTGGTACCCAGGTATTTTTCCAGGCCCTCGGCTGCGGTCACGCGCTCAAGCAGGTGGCTGCGTACATCGGCAGACAGCACCGGACGGCCACGCACGCCTTCCAGGCGATGCTGGAACCAGTGGCGTTGCTCGGAATCGGTAATGTGCGTGAACTCAGCGCCAATGGTGCGGCAATATGTCTGCTGCAACGCTTCGTGAATTTCGCGTAGGCTCGCTTCCTCTTTGCCGATGAACAGGTCGCCGGCACGGAAGGTCGTATCAAGATCGGCATTGGTCAAGCCGTAATGATTGATCGACAGGTCTGCAGGTGCAGGACGCTGCCAGAGCCCCAGCGGGTCAAGCTGGGCCGCCTGGTGGCCACGCATCCGGTAGGCCTGGATCAGTCGCAGTACTTCAACTTGCTTCTTCTCGTGCTCACTGCTCACGCTTCCGGCGGAAACCGGCTGGGCGCGGCGCTGGTTCTTTGCCAGCAGCACGAACTGATCGCGAATTGTTGCATGCGATACATCGGTGGCAGCGTTGCCGTCTGAAGACAACGTCTGAAATTTGGTGCGCCATTCTTCTGGCACAGCGTTAGGGTCGTGCAGGTAGAGCTCATAAAGCTCTTCCACATAGGCAGCGTTACCACCTGAAAGATAGCCGCTGTTCCACATGCGCTGCATCACGCTTTCTTGCATGCTTGGTCACCCTCGATTTGGGGACACCACCGGCGAAAACACCGAGTTTGCTTGCAAAAGGCCAAGTGCAGCGACCAAAACAAGCCACTTAGGATCACGCTGATAGTTCGGGTACCAACCCGAATGCCCCTGCTTGTCTCATTTCTTCAAAATAAGAGCCGCGGCTTTGTAAGTCGCTGCTCAAGTTAAAACTACGGCGCCGGTTGAAGCCTGCGCCGCAGCATTTACGGGCACAACGGTCCTGCTTTGCTACAACGTCGCTTACACGCCGCTTTGCAGCAGCATGTTACGGATGTGACCAATGGCCTTAGTCGGGTTCAGGCCTTTGGGACATACGTTGACGCAGTTCATGATCCCGCGGCAGCGGAATACGCTGAACGGGTCATCCAGCGAAGCCAGACGCTCGGACGTCTTGGTGTCACGGCTGTCTGCCAGGAAGCGGTACGCTTGCAGCAGGGCAGCTGGACCCAGGAACTTGTCCGGGTTCCACCAGAAGGACGGGCACGAGGTCGAGCAGCAAGCGCACAGGATGCACTCGTACAGACCGTCGAGCTTTTCACGCTCTTCTGGGGACTGCAGACGCTCGATGGCCGGAGCCGGCGTGTCGTTCTGCAGGAATGGCTTAACTTTCTCGTATTGCTTGTAGAAGATGCTCATATCGACGACCAGGTCACGGATAACCGGCAAACCTGGCAGAGGACGAACGATCAGCTTGTTGCCTTTAACAACGGCGGACAGCGGCGTGATGCACGCCAGGCCGTTTTTGCCGTTGATGTTCATGCCGTCGGAACCGCAAACACCTTCACGGCAAGAGCGACGATAGGAGAAACCCTCGTCCTGCTCTTTGATCAGTGCCAATACATCCAGCACCATCAGGTCTTTACCACCGGTATCGACCTGGAACTCCTGCATGAACGGCGCAGCGTCCTGATCAGGGTTGTAGCGATAAACACTGACTTTCAACATGGCAGCCACCCTTAGTAAGTCCGAATCTTCGGTTCAAACGTCGGAACCGTCTTCGGCGAGAAGTTCACGGCACGCTTGGTTACGCGCTTGTCACCCGGGAAGTACAGGGTGTGGCACAACCAGTTTTCGTCATCGCGGTCTTCAAAGTCTTCACGAGCGTGGGCACCACGGGATTCTTTACGAACCTCGGCAGCGATCGCAGTCGCTTCAGCCACTTCCAGCAGGTTTTGCAGCTCAAGGGCTTCGATACGAGCGGTGTTGAACGCCTGGCTCTTATCGTTGATCTTGACGTTGGCGATGCGCGTGCGCAGATCGGCCAGCTGGGCAATACCCTTCTGCATGTATTCGCCGGTACGGAATACACCGAAGTAGTTCTGCATGCAGTTTTGCAGCTCGCGACGCAGGGTTGCCACGTCTTCGCCATCAGTGCGCTCGTTCAGAGCGTTCAGACGCGCCAGGGCAGCTTCGATGTTGGCGTCGGTGGCGTCATCGTATTCGATGCCGTCGGTCAGGGCTTTTTCCAGGTGCAGGCCGGCAGCGCGGCCGAATACCACCAGGTCGAGCAGCGAGTTACCGCCCAGACGGTTGGCACCGTGAACCGATACGCACGCCACTTCGCCCACTGCGAACAGACCGTGGATGATCTCGTCCACGCCGTCGGCGTTTTGGGTGATCGCCTGGCCATGAATGTTGGTCGGCACGCCGCCCATCATGTAGTGGCAGGTTGGAACAACCGGAACCGGAGCAACCACTGGATCAACGTGGGCAAAGGTCTTGGACAGCTCACAGATACCCGGCAGGCGGCTGTGCAGCACTTCTTCGCCCAGGTGATCGAGCTTCAGCAGTACGTGGTCGCCATTCGGGCCACAGCCGTTGCCGGCGATGATTTCCTTAACCATCGAACGGGCAACAACGTCACGACCCGCCAGGTCTTTCGCGTTCGGAGCATAACGCTCCATGAAACGCTCGCCGTGCTTGTTGATCAGGTAACCACCTTCACCACGGCAACCTTCGGTCACCAGTACACCGGCGCCGGCGATGCCGGTCGGGTGGAACTGCCACATTTCGATGTCCTGCACCGGCACGCCGGCACGCAGGGCCATGCCAACGCCGTCACCGGTGTTGATCAGGGCATTGGTGGTGGACGCGTAGATACGACCTGCACCGCCAGTCGCCAGAACAGTAGCCTTGGCGCGGATGTAGGTGGTTTCACCGGTTTCGATGCAGATGGCGATCACACCGACGAACTCGCCTTGTGCGTTTTTCACCAGGTCGACAGCGTAGTACTCGTTCAGGAACGTAGTGCCGGCCTTCAGGTTGCCCTGATAAAGGGTGTGCAGCAGCGCGTGACCGGTACGGTCGGACGCGGCGCAGGTACGGGCAGCCTGGCCACCTTTACCGTAGTCCTTCGACTGGCCGCCGAATGGACGCTGGTAGATACGACCTTGCTCGGTACGGGAGAACGGCAGACCCATGTGGTCCAGCTCGAACACTGCGGCCGGGCCTTCCTGACACATGTATTCGATAGCGTCCTGGTCACCGATGTAGTCGGAACCCTTGACGGTATCGTACATGTGCCAGCGCCAGTCATCGTTCGGGTCGGCGGACGCGATGGCACAGGTGATGCCACCCTGGGCCGATACGGTGTGGGAGCGCGTCGGGAATACCTTGGTGATCACGGCAGTCTTGTGACCACCCTGGGCCAGCTGCAGCGCTGCGCGCATGCCGGCACCGCCGCCACCAATAATGATGGCGTCGAAGGAAATAGTTGGAATGTTAGCCATGAATCAGATACCCCAAAGAATCTGCACACCCCAGACGAAGTAAGCGAACATCGCGACGCCGCATACTGCCTGGAAGAGGAAACGGACTGCGGTCGCGGACTTGCCCAGCGCCATCGGCGTCAGGTAGTCAGTCGCGATGGTCCACATGCCGACCCAGGCGTGAGCGCCCAGGGCTACAAGGGCCAGCAGGCTGAAGATTCGCATCGCATTGTGGGAAAACAGCCCGTGCCATTGCTCGTAGCCAATGCCCGGGTTTGCGACGAGGTATCCGATCAGGAAGATGAAATAAGCCGCGAGAACGACCGCAGACACACGCTGTGCCATCCAGTCATAGAGGCCCGAACGCGAAAGGTTCGTAACGCTGGTTACCATATCCAAACTCCTGCCAGAACGATCAGCACCACGGAAATGGCGATGATGATTTTCGAGCCCAGGCGGCCGCCTTCCAGCGTCTCACCGATGCCCATATCCATGATCAAGTGGCGCACACCGGCTACCAGGTGATACAGCAGAGCGGACAGGAGGCCCCATGCTACGAACTTGGCCAGCGGGCTGGTCAAGCATGCCTTCACCTCGGCGTATCCTTCCTCGGAACCCAGGGATTTGCTCAATGCATAAAGCATGATGCCCAAGCCCAGGAACAGGATGATGCCGGAAACACGGTGCAGGAACGACGTAACGCCGGTGATGGGGAGTTTGATGGTCCTTAGGTCTAGGTTTACAGGTCGTTGGCTATTCACGGCTTTTTTTCACACTGAAGAGCCCCTAACAATCAGGGCAAAGTTGTTGGGGAGTGCACTGGTCAGGTAAGCACCACCCAGGGAGTGCGACCCCCAATGAAAGCAAGCCCAAAAGCCCTTGGCGGTCGGTGGCCGAGTATAGACAGTTAGGTTACTAATGACAACGCGCGCTCCTCACCCTAATAGCGGATTGCGCTGGCGGGATAAAAGGCGTAAATGGCAGGCAATTTCGAGGAAAAAGTACGGTTAAAGCCTTCTGGGGCAAGACTTTAGGCAAATTGACATCTGAATTTATCTCACTATAGTGGTGCGGGCCCTGCGTGGGGGGTCTGTCTGATGATTTGAAGCATAAATAGGAGGCCACATGGCTGACAAAAAAGCGCAGTTGATCATCGAGGGCGCAGCCCCCGTCGAGCTGCCCATTTTAACCGGCACCGTTGGTCCCGATGTTATCGACGTACGGGGCCTGACGGCCACGGGCCGTTTCACTTTCGACCCAGGCTTCATGTCGACCGCCTCTTGCGAGTCGAAGATCACCTATATCGACGGCGACAATGGCATCCTGCTGCACCGGGGCTACCCGATCGAGCAACTGGCTGAAAAATCGGACTACCTGGAAACCTGCTACCTGCTGCTAAATGGCGAATTGCCAACAGCCGAGCAAAAAGCCCAGTTCGTCAGCACTGTGAAGAACCACACCATGGTTCACGAGCAGTTGAAGACCTTCTTCAACGGCTTCCGTCGCGACGCCCACCCGATGGCCGTCATGTGCGGCGTGGTCGGCGCCCTGTCGGCCTTCTATCACGACTCCCTCGACATCAATAACCCGCAGCATCGCGAAATTTCCGCGATCCGCCTGGTTGCCAAGATGCCGACCCTGGCCGCAATGGTTTACAAGTACTCCATGGGCCAACCCATGATGTACCCGCGCAACGACCTGACGTACGCGGAAAACTTCCTGCATATGATGTTCAACACCCCGTGCGAGATCAAACCGATCAGCCCGGTGCTGGCCAAGGCAATGGACCGGATCTTCATCCTCCACGCCGACCACGAGCAAAACGCCTCCACCTCTACCGTGCGCCTGGCAGGTTCTTCGGGTGCCAACCCGTTCGCCTGTATCGCCGCCGGTATCGCCGCACTGTGGGGCCCTGCCCACGGCGGTGCGAACGAAGCCGTATTGACCATGCTCGATGAAATCGGCGATGTGTCCAACATCGACAAGTTCATCGCCAAGGCCAAGGACAAGAACGATCCGTTCAAGCTGATGGGCTTCGGTCACCGCGTCTACAAGAACCGCGACCCGCGCGCCACCGTCATGAAGCAGACCTGCGACGAAGTGTTGAAGGAACTGGGCATCAAGAACGATCCGCAACTCGAACTGGCCATGCGCCTGGAAGAGATCGCCCTGACCGACCCGTACTTCATCGAACGCTCGCTGTACCCGAACGTCGACTTCTACTCGGGGATCATCCTCAAGGCGATCGGCATTCCAACCAGCATGTTCACCGTGATCTTCGCCCTGGCGCGGACCGTGGGCTGGATCTCCCACTGGAAAGAAATGCTCTCCAGCCCGTACAAGATTGGCCGTCCACGCCAGCTGTACACCGGCTACGAGTCGCGTGACATTACCAAGCTGGAAGATCGCAAGTAAGCAATCAGCCGCTTAGCTGCACTGAACAAGGCCTCCTCTGGAGGCCTTGTTCGTTTTGCCGCAGCGACCATGCCTGCAACGACACATCCCAATCGGTAACGAGCCACTCGAACGCCGCCCCCACCGGTATTTTGCCGGCGCAACTTGACGCCTCCCCGGTACTGATCTTGAATCCAGCGTACCGCTAGGTATCCGTAGTCAGCGCTCACTTTCCGGCCGATGTGCCCCGCGCTGCCCTCTGCATGCAGCCAAACCCGTCGCCGGGTTTCTTGAACTGGCTCCTGCTTGCAGGTAAAGGATTTGCCATGGCTAATCTGGTGATTTGCTGCGACGGTACCTGGAATACCCCCGACCAACTCGATCAGGGCGTCCCCGCCCCCACCAACGTGGTGCGACTGTATAACGCCCTGGCCGACTTCGACGCCCAGGGCGTCGCGCAAACCAAATACTATCACCCAGGTGTCGGCACCAACGGCAGCTGGTGGGATAAAGCCGTCGGCGGCGGCACCGGCGCCGGCCTTGATAACAACATCATGAGCGCCTACCAGAAGCTCTGTTACTGCTACCAGCCCGGCGATGCGATCTATCTGTTCGGCTTCAGCCGCGGGGCCTACACGGTGCGCAGCCTTGCCGGATTCATCGGCCGCTGCGGGCTGTTGCGGATCGCCGGACTACCGCCAGCAGAGGTCTGGACACGCATTCAGGCGCTGCTCACCTACGGCTACCGACGTAAAACCGAAGAGCGTGGAGACTGGAGCGCCCAGGGCTGGGAATTCCACAACAAGGCTGGCGAACCCATCCCGATTCAGTTCATTGGGGTCTGGGACACCGTTGGCGCGCTGGGCATCCCCGACGACATGGCTTTGCTCAACCTGCTCGACAATCGCGAACGCTACACCTTCCACGACACCACGCTACACCCCTCGGTCAAGCATGCGCGTCACGCACTGGCGATGGACGAACGCCGCGCCTCGTTCCAGCCGACGCTGTGGAACCAGCCATCATCGAAGGACACCGAACTCAAGCAGATCTGGTTTCCCGGCGTGCACTCCGACGTCGGCGGCGGCTATCAAAACTGCGGCCTGGCCGATGGCGCACTGCTGTGGATGCTGGATGAAGCGAGCGCGACGGGCCTGGATTTCGCGGCGGATATTGTCAAGCAGATCAAGCCAGACCTCTACGACACCATGCACGACTCCTGCGACGGCGTGTTCAATGTGCTGGCGACTCAGCCGCGCAGCGTGGCCAACCTCAACACGCAACCGGCACTGTTCCACAGCTCCGCACTGGCGCGGCAGAAAACCCCACCCATCACGCAATCGCCTTACCGCAAGGCGCGCCTGCTGACGCCCCCGACCCCGCTGGTACTGGACATCTCAGCACGCCTGCCGTGGAACGAAACTGGCCTATGGCTCAACGCGGGCACGACGTACACCTTCAGCGCCAGTGGCGAGTGGCTGGACGCTTCGATCGTCTGCGACCCTGCTGGCCCAGTGGACAACCACTTCCAACCCGGTGAACTGGCCTACCTGGCCGGCACCGCACTGGGCAAACTGGAAAACTGGTACGGCAAGCTGTTCAACAACAGCGATGCAAACTTTTACTTCACCCGCCGCCACGAGAATTACCCATGGTTCAGCCTTATCGGCGCCATCGCCAACAGCGATGGTGTCGACGCCAAGGCCATCCTGCTGAAACCGGAGTCCTTCCTCATCGGCCACGGCTGCACCTATACGCCCAAACGCTCAGGGTATCTGTATGCCTATGCCAACGACGCGTGGAATTGCTACGGCAATAACAAAGGGCATGTTGCGTTGACGATTCAATAATCCGTGGCTCATCACCCACTCGCTTGAGGGAGTACGCTCCATGACGGATAAACCCGCTGAACAAAAAATGGGCGCCGAGCTGTCGTCGCTGCTCAACTTCATCCCCAGCGCTTACTACGACCTGATTGCGCGAGTGTGCCCAGGAATGGCGTTCTGGGTAGCACTGGCCTACAAGATGGATTTCATCATCACGCCCAGCAAACCGAACGCGCTGGCTTCCGGGGCCGATCTGTTCATTCTGATTTTGCTCAGCTACGTATCAGGCATTGTGCTGACCGGCTTCTGTGTCATCTGGGACGCTATATCGATCTTCATCCTGGAGCGCGTGCCCTTCTGCAAGGTATTGAACCTGGACAACGGCGCTACCTTTACCCAGCGCTGGAAGCAGGTCTCCGTGCATATCGATCAGGTGGGCAAAGCAAATGACAACGCCGGCCGCATCCTGGTCAAAGCCATGGCCGAAGTGACACTGTGCCAAAACCTGCTGAGCGGCCTGATCGTGCTCATGTTCATCGGCTTTTTCTCCGACGGCGTAAAATTCTACGCAGTGCAGCCTTACTACCTCTATTACTCGTTCATCGGCGGCGCGCTGTTCCTTGCCATGATGTTTCGCCAAGTGATGTTTCTTGGACGCGTGATGGGCCTGCACGCGCTGTATACCGACAACATTCCCCCGCCTTCTATAACCGTGACCGCCGAAGTAAATCCGCAGCCATAAAAAAATGCCCCGGCCTTTCGACCGGGGCATTCCTTACACAACAACAACCTTAGTGATTAACCGCCCCACTCGCCCCCAGGCCAGTCTGCGAACGCACAAACTGCGGGAAGTACAGCGCACGCTCTTTCTCTGCCGCCGCCGACTTGTCGGTGATGGAGAAGAACCAGATGCCGACGAACGCGATGATCATCGAGAACAGCGCCGGGTACTCGTACGGGAAGATGGCTTTTTCGTGATGCAGGATCGAGACCCAGATGGTCGGACCCAGGATCATCAGGCCCACGGCACTGATCAGGCCCAGCCAGCCGCCAATCATCGCGCCACGGGTGGTGAGGTTTTTCCAGTACATGGAAAGCAGCAACACCGGGAAGTTACAGCTGGCAGCAATCGAGAACGCCAGGCCGACCATGAACGCAATGTTCTGGCTTTCGAACAGGATACCCAGACCAATCGCCAGCACGGCCAGGGCGATAGTGGTGATCTTCGATACGCGAATCTCATCCTTCTCGTTGGCCTTGCCTTTCTTGATCACGCTGGCGTACAGGTCATGGGACACCGCCGAAGCACCGGCCAGGGTCAAACCGGCAACCACTGCCAGGATGGTGGCGAAGGCCACAGCCGAGATGAAGCCCAGGAAGATACTGCCGCCCACCGCGTTGGCCAGGTGCACCGCCGCCATGTTGTTACCGCCGAGCAAGGCGCCTGCAGCATCCTTGAACGCCGGGTTGGTGCTGACCAGCAGGATCGCGCCGAAGCCGATGATAAAGGTCAGGATGTAGAAGTAGCCGATGAAGCCAGTGGCATACAGCACGCTCTTACGCGCTTCCTTGGCGTCACTTACAGTGAAGAAGCGCATCAGGATGTGCGGCAGGCCGGCGGTACCAAACATCAGTGCCAGGCCCAGGGAGAATGCGGAAATCGGATCTTTCACCAGGCCGCCGGGGCTCATGATCGCCTCACCTTTAGGGTGAACCTTGATCGCCTCGGAGAACAGCATGTTGAAATCGAAGTTGACGTGCTTCATCACCATCAGCGCCATGAACGAGGCACCGGACAGCAACAGCACCGCCTTGATGATCTGCACCCAAGTGGTCGCCAGCATGCCGCCGAACAGCACGTACATGCACATCAGGATCCCGACCAGGATCACCGCCACATGGTAGTCGAGGCCGAACAGCAGCTGGATCAGCTTGCCCGCACCCACCATTTGCGCGATCAGGTAGAACGCCACCACCACCAGAGAACCACAGGCCGACAGGCTGCGGATCTGGGTTTGCCCAAGGCGATAGGACGCCACGTCGGCAAAGGTGTACTTGCCCAGGTTACGCAGGCGCTCGGCGATCAGGAACAGAATGATCGGCCAGCCCACCAGGAAGCCAATCGAGTAGATCAGGCCGTCGTAGCCAGAAGTGAACACCAGCGCGGAAATACCCAGGAAGGACGCGGCCGACATATAGTCGCCGGCAATCGCCAGGCCATTCTGGAAACCGGTGATCTTGCCGCCGGCCGCATAATAGTCGGCCGCCGACTTGTTGCGCTTGGACGCCCAATAGGTGATGCACAACGTCGCGCCGACAAACGCCACGAACATCAGGATCGCTGCGATATTCAGCGGTTGTTTGTGCACTTCACCGGTCAATGCATCCGCCGCCCAAACAGCGGGTGCAAAGACCGAAGCGCCGAATACAGCCAATAGACGACGGATCATTGCGCAGCCTCCTTGAGAATCGCATTGTTCAGGTCGTCGAATTCGCCGTTGGCGCGTCGCACATAGATGCCGGTGAGGACAAAGGCCGAGACAATCAGCCCGACACCGATGGGGATGCCCCAGGTGATGGATGAGCCGGGGCTGAGTTTGGCCCCCAGTATTTGTGGCCCGTAGGCGATCAACAGGATGAAGCCGGAGTACAGCCCTAGCATGATCGCCGAGAGAATCCAGGCGAACCTTTCCCTTTTTCTCACCAGCTCCTTGAAACGCGGGCTGTTTTGAATCGAGAGGTAAATGCTGTCGTTCATTGTTTTTATCCTCGCAGCACAGCTTTTTTATTATTGGAACGTATCCACTGTATGCGGCTGCGGAACAGGTTCCAGACGACCTTAGTATTAGACGGAGTGTAGCGAGGGATTGGGAGGGCGCAGAAACATTTGCGGGTGACGAAAATAATGTGGGAGGGGGCTTGCTCCCGATAGCGGTGAACCCGTCAGATCATTGACGACTGACACACCGCAATCGGGAGCAAGCCCCCTCCCACAGGGGTTGTATCAAGGCATTGGGGGGGGGTTATTTACCGGTCCACTCGGCTACACGCTCAGGGTGCTTGGCGACCCAGTCCTTGGCCGCTGCATCAGGCTTGGCACCTTCTTGGATAGCCAGCATGACTTCGCCGATTTCGTCCTTGGAGGCCCACTGGAACTTCTTCAGGAAGGCCGCGACTTCCGGCGCTTTCTTCTCCAGGCCCTTGCTGCCGATGCTGTTGACGGTTTCAGCAGCACCATAAATCCCTTTTGGATCGTCCAGGAAACGCAGTTTCCACTTGGCGAACATCCAGTGTGGCACCCAGCCGGTGACCGCAATGGATTCCTGTTTGTCTTCGGCACGGGTCAGCTCGGCGATCATCGCCGCACCCGAACTGGCTTGCAGCTTGTAGTCGAGGCCGTACTGCTTGATGGCTTCGTCGGTCTTGAGCATCACGCCTGAACCGGCGTCGATGCCGACGATTTTGTTCTTGAAGGTGGTGTCGGTCTTGAGGTCTTCGATGGACTTGGCCTTGACGTACTCCGGCACGATCAAGCCGATTTTCGCATCCTTGAAGTTGGGGCCGTAGTCGACCACCTTGTCCTTGTTCTTGGTCCAATACTCGCCATGGGTTACCGGCAGCCAGGCGGAGAGCATGGCATCGAGCTTGCCGGTGGCCACGCCCTGCCACATGATCCCGGTGGCGACCGCTTGCAGTTTCACGTCATAACCGAGCTTTGCCTTGATAACCTCTGCCGCCACGTGCGTGGTGGCAACGCTGTCGGACCAGCCATCTACATAGCCGATGCTCAGGGTTTTGCTGTCGGCGCTGGCCAGTGTGGAGCTCATCGCAACTACCAGAGTGGCAGCTGCGCCCAAGAGTCGTCGCATCTTCATCGTACTTCCCCGAAAGTGCTGCGCCCGACGGATGTCGAGCGACGTCAACCTGTTGTTAGGTGGTGCGCCGCGCCCCCTTCACGCGCATCGATCCGGCTGCTGCGACATCAGTGGAGTGCTGACACGTCGATCATCAACCTGCCGGGTCCTTCGACCTGCTCTGTCAGCGACCTTGTGCAAGCAAGAAACGACATCACATCGCCAGTAGGACTTTTTGTAGGAATTAACCCCACAATCCCGCCCGAACTTTGCATGTCAAAATTATGCAGCCACACTGGGATAGCGCAAATCCGGGTAAGATGCGCGCCTTTGCTCCCCCAGATAAGCCGACCATGCCCGCAACTGCCCGCTTCCCTGCCCTGCCCTATTGCTTCGCCCTGATCCTTGGCCTGCTGGCCCTTGTCGGCTACTGGTATGGCCTCGGCCGCCCGGTGGTGCTGCCCGATGTGGCCAGTGCCAGTCACAAGCTGCAATGTGCGTCGTACACACCGTTCGACAAGGACCAATCCCCCTTCGATCAGCCGCTCAAGCTGCGCCCCGAGCGCATGGACGCCGACCTGGCCTTGCTGGCCACCCGCTTTGAGTGTGTGCGCACCTACACCATGATCGGCCTGGAAGCCTTGCCGGACATGGCACGCAAACACGGCCTGAAGGTGATGGCGGGCGCCTGGGTCAGCAGCGACCCGGTCGCAACCGAAAAAGAGGTCGACCAACTGATCGCCTCGGCTAACGCCAACCCCGATGTGGTCACCTCGGTGATCGTCGGCAACGAAGCCCTGCTGCGCAAGGAAGTCACGGCCACGCAATTGGTGACGCTGATCCATAAAGTCAAAAGCCAGATCAAGCAACCGGTCACCTATGCCGACGTCTGGGAGTTCTGGCTGCAGCACCCGGAAATCGCCCCGGCGGTAGACTTCCTGACCATCCACCTGCTGCCGTACTGGGAAGATGACCCCTCCGGCATCGACCAGGCCCTCAAGCATGTGGGTGATGTGCGCCAGACTTTTGGCAACAAATTCGCACCCAAGGATATATTGATCGGCGAGACCGGCTGGCCCAGCGAAGGCCGCCAGCGTGAAACCGCAGTGCCGAGCCGGGTCAATGAAGCCAAGTTCATGCGCGGTTTCGTGGCCATGGCCGAAGCCAATGGCTGGCACTACAACCTGATCGAAGCGTTTGACCAGCCGTGGAAGCGCGCCAGCGAAGGTGCCGTGGGCGGTTACTGGGGCCTGTTCGATGCCGATCGCCAGGACAAGGGCATCCTCGCCGGACCGGTGACCAACGTGCCGTACTGGCCGCTGTGGCTCGGGGTGGGCGGGATTATCCTGCTGGGCACGCTGGTGCTCGGTGGCCGCGTTCGCAGCACTCGCGCCGCTATGGCCCTGCCGCTGCTGGGTGCAGTGGCGGCCTGTTCCATCGGCACCTGGGCTGAACTGACCCGCGTGACCGCGCGTTTCAACGATGAATGGGTGTGGGCAGGCTTACTGCTGGTGTTGAACCTGCTGGTGCTGGCTCACGCGGCCCTGGCCCTGAGTGCCCGTGAAGGCTGGCGCGAACGGCTGTTCAACTGGCTGGAACAACGCGCAGGCTGGCTGGTGGCAATCGCCGGGTTTGCGGGTGCAGTAATGATGCTGGCACTGGTGTTCGACCCACGCTACCGCAGCTTCCCGAGTGCGGCATTGCTGCTGCCGGCCTTGGTCTACCTGGTTCGCCCGGTGACCGGGCCGCGCCGGGAGATTGCGCTGTTGACCTTCATCATCGGGGCCGGCATTGCGCCGCAGCTGTACCGCGAAGGCCTGTTGAACCAGCAGGCGTGGGGTTGGGCGCTGGTCAGTGGGTTGATGGTGGTGGCTTTGTGGCGGTGCTTGCGGATGCGCAAGGCTTAAGACCGCTATCGGGGTGTAGAACCCCTCCCACATGAGAACGCATTCCAAAGGTGGGAGGGGGCTTGCCCCCGATTGGCCTTATCAGGCGCCCCGCGGCTGCCTGACCAACCGCAACCCCGCAATCACCACCGCAAACACCGCAAAGGTGGTGTTGTACAACGCCAGTGCCGGAAAGCCGAACACCAGCCCCAGCACCGCCAAGCCCCAGCCCGCACGACCCGGCACGAAAAACGCGAGTACCGAGGTCACCAGCGCGGCCCAGCCCAGCACCTTGAAGTGAATCATCAAGCCCAAGTTCGAACGCACCTGACACTCCCAGCGGCTGGCCTCGTCGACGCAGATGCCGACCCACCGCCCGTCTTCCATAAAACCGTAACGTGCGGCATAGCTGGCAGCCAGCCATAACGGCAGGGCAATAAGCAGCAGAATCAACGGCAAGCGGCGGGACATGGAGCACTCCGATAGGCAAAAACGGCGCTCAGCTTAATGCCCCGGCCACCGTTAGCAAGGTGCATACACACAATTAGTGTTCACTAATGCATGGCAAAGTGTATCTTCTCGCTGCTATCACCCCGATTCTGACGTTATTTTCCGACTTTTCGTGCCGAGAGCTGGCACTTCGGTGGCAACGCGGTGGTCATAGCCTGCGAACTTCATTAAGCACGTTTCCTCTTAGGGATTAAGTCATGCTCCGTTCCTTGCGCTGTGCTGCTCTGCTGGGCAGCCTTTTTTTGAGTGCGTCAGCACTGGCCGTCGATATCGACCAAGCCAGCTATGGCTACCCTTTGACCAACCCGTTCGAAGCGACCATCGCCACTACGCCGCCTGACCTTCGGCCCAAACTGCCGGCCGATGACGAGATCAACCAGTCCGACTACACCCTGAACATGCGCCCCGAGCGCGAGTTCAGCCTGCCGGACAATTTCTGGGCGGTGAAGAAACTCACTTACCGCATCGCCAAGCAGGATCGTGCCGCGCCGCTGATCTTCCTGATCGCGGGCACCGGTGCGCGCTTTGACAGCAGCATCAACGAATACCTGAAAAAACTGTATTACCAGGCCGGCTACCATGTGGTGCAACTGTCCTCGCCCACCAGCTTCGACTTCATCGCCTCGGCTTCGCGCTTCGCCACCCCCGGTATCAGCCAGGAAGACGCCGAAGACATGTACCGCGTGATGCAGGCCGTGCGTGCCCAGAATGCTTCGCTGCCGGTGACCGACTTCTACCTCACCGGCTACAGCCTCGGCGCGCTGGATGCGGCGTTTGTCAGCAAGCTCGACGAGACCCGCCGCAGCTTCAACTTCAAGAAAGTGCTGCTGCTCAACCCGCCGGTCAACCTCTACACCTCGATCACCAACCTCGACAAGCTGGTGCAGACCGAGGTCAAGGGCATCAACAACACCACCACGTTCTATGAACTGGTGTTGAACAAGCTGACCCGTTACTTCCAGCAAAAGGGCTACATCGACCTTAACGACGCCCTGCTCTACGACTTCCAGCAATCCAAGCAGCACCTGACCAACGAACAGATGGCCATGCTGATCGGCACCTCGTTCCGCTTCTCGGCGGCCGACATCGCCTTTACTTCGGACCTGATCAACCGCCGTGGCCTGATCATCCCGCCGAAGTACCCGATCACCGAAGGCACCAGCCTTACGCCGTTCCTCAAGCGTGCGCTGCAATGCGACTTCGATTGCTACCTCACCGAACAAGTGATCCCGATGTGGCGCGCCCGCTCCGACGGCGGCAGCCTGTTGCAACTGGTTGACCAGGTCAGCCTGTACGCCCTCAAGGACTACCTGCACGCCAGCCCGAAAATCGCCGTCATGCACAACGCCGACGACGTGATCCTCGGCCCCGGCGACCTCGGTTTCCTGCGTAAAACCTTCGGCGATCGCTTGACCGTCTACCCGCTGGGCGGCCACTGCGGCAACCTCAATTACCGCGTCAACGCCGACGCCATGCTGGAGTTTTTCCGTGGCTAAATATCTTTTGCTGCTTGCCGCCCTGATGTGCGCAGGCGTTGCCAATGCCGATAACAGCAAGGCCCACGCGCCCGTGGTGATGGACTCCGACGGTTTCAAGGAGCCGCTGAGCAAGCTCAAGTTCAACCCCGGCCTGGACCAGCGTGAATTCGAGCGCTCGTCAGTCAACGCGCTGAATGTGTATGACCCGCTGGAGTCGTGGAACCGCCGCGTGTACCACTTCAACTACCGCTTCGACCAATGGGTGTACCTGCCCGTGGTCGACGGCTACAAATACGTGACCCCAAGCTTCCTGCGCACCGGCGTGAGCAACTTCTTCAACAACCTGGGCGATGTGCCCAACCTGTTGAACAGCCTGCTGCAACTCAAAGGCCACCGCTCCCTGGAAACCACCGGACGCCTGCTGCTCAACACCACCGTCGGCATCGCCGGCCTGTGGGACCCGGCGACCGCCATGGGCCTGCCGCGCCAGAGCGAAGACTTCGGCCAGACCCTGGGCTTCTACGGCGTACCCGGCGGTGCCTACCTGGTGCTGCCGATCTTCGGCCCGTCGAACCTGCGCGACACCGGCGGCTTGCTGGTGGACTACACCGCCGAGTCGCAGATCAACTTCCTGAACGTCTCCGAAGTCAGCTCCAACCACCCGGAAATCTGGGCCCTGCGCGCGGTCGACAAGCGCTACCAGACCAGCTTCCGCTACGGTCAGATGAACTCGCCGTTCGAGTATGAAAAGGTGCGCTACATCTATACGGAATCACGCAAGTTGCAGATCGCCGAGTAAACGCCGCCGACAAAAAAGGCCATTCAAGTGAATGGCCTTTTTTTGTGCCGGCGATTTAAGCCTTCAGTGCTTTCCAGGCCTTGCCCACCCCACTGACCAGCGCCAAGACCAGCGCCCCCGCAATAATCCCCGCTACCGCATTGAGCAAGGTCGGCATCAACCACGCCACCGCACCCGCGCTCTGGCTCACCGATTCAATCCAGTGATGCACCGCCGGCACGCCGTGAGTCAGGATGCCACCGCCGACCATGAACATCGCCGCCGTGCCGATCACCGACAGGCTCTTCATCATGTACGGCGCCGCCCGCAGGATCCCGCCACCGATACTGCGAGCCATCTGGCCAGGCTTCTGGGTAAGCCACAGGCCCAGGTCATCCAGCTTGACGATGCCAGCCACCAGCCCGTAGACGCCGATGGTCATGACGATGGCGATGCCCGACAGGACAATCACTTGCTGCATCAACGGCGCATCGGCCACGGTGCCGAGGGTGATGGCGATGATTTCCGCAGAGAGGATGAAGTCGGTACGAATAGCGCCTTTGATCTTGTCCTTTTCAAAGGCCACCAGATCAGTAGCCGGGTTCGCCACAGCTTCAACCAGCTGCGCATGGTCGGCCTGGACTTCAGCCTTGCTGTGCAGGAATTTATGCGCGAGCTTCTCGAAGCCTTCGAAACACAGGTAGGCGCCACCGAGCATCAACAACGGTGTGACGGCCCAAGGGGCAAAGGCGCTGATCAACAGCGCAGTGGGCACCAGGATCAACTTGTTGATGAAGGACCCCTTGGCAACGGCCCACACCACCGGGATTTCCCGCTCGGCACGCACGCCGGAAACCTGCTGGGCGTTGAGCGCCAGGTCATCGCCGAGCACGCCGGCGGTTTTCTTGGCGGCCATCTTGGTCATCAGGGCGACATCGTCGAGGACGGTGGCGATGTCGTCGATCAACATCAGCAAACTGCTTCCTGCCATGAAACGCACTTCCGTAAGAGAAAAGATGACGCGAGCATAGCGCGGCGCAAGGCGTTGCGGACACATTGTTGAGGCTCGCGGATAGCCGGTGCTAACATGCCCGACCGCCTGCACTGGCAAGGAAAACCCTGGTTTATGAGCACCATTCGCGAGCGCAACAAAGAAAAGATCCTGCGGGCGGCGAGCGAGGAGTTTGCCGACAAGGGCTTCGCCGCGACCAAAACCAGCGACATCGCCGCCAAGGCCGGGCTGCCCAAGCCCAACGTCTATTACTACTTCAAGTCCAAGGACAACCTCTACCGCGAGGTGCTCGAAAGCATAATCGAGCCGATCCTGGCGGCGTCCACGCCGTTCAACCCCGAGGGTGAACCTTCGGTGGTGCTGAGCAATTACATCCGCTCGAAAATCCGCATCTCCCGCGACCTGCCCTTCGCCTCCAAGGTGTTCGCCAGCGAAATCATGCACGGCGCGCCGCACCTGAGCGCCGATCAGGTCGAACAACTCAACGCCCAGGCCAAGCACAATATCGACTGCATCCAGAGCTGGGTGGATCGCGGGTTGATTGCAGCTATCGACCCTAATCACCTGATGTTCAGCATCTGGGCGGCGACGCAGACGTATGCGGATTTCGACTGGCAGATTTCGGCGGTGACCGGCAAAGCCAAGCTGGATGACGCCGATTATGAAGCGGCGGCGCAGACGATTATTCGGTTGGTGCTCAAGGGCTGTGCGCCGGACTGATGCACCGAGGTGCCTGTGCCGATCGGGAGCAAGCCCCCTCCCACATTTTGAACTGCGAACACGGTCAACAGTGTGGGAGGGGGCTTGCTCCCGATGAGGCCCTTCCAGTCACACACGACTTAAGCTGACACCCCCGCATCCGCCATCAACCCCATCCCCTCGATCGCCGTGATCGCACACTGCTCATCGATATCCGACGTGTCCCCGCTGATCCCGATTGCCCCCAGTACCACCCCGGCCTGATCCCGAATCAACACCCCACCCGGTGCCGGCACCACGCTGCCCTGCCCCAGGCTGTTCAACGCCGCGATAAACGCCGGCCGTTGCTGTGCGTCCAGTGCCAGCAGGCGCGAGCCCTTGCCCAGCGCAATCGCGCCCCAGGCCTTGCCGATGGCGATCTGCGGGCGCAGCAGGCTGGCGCCGTCTTCGCGCTGCAGGGTGATCAAGTGGCCGCCGCTGTCGAGGACCGCGATGGTCAGCGGCGCGGCTGAAATCGTGCGGCCGGCGCTGAGGGCCTGGCTGGCCAGTTGGGTGGCAATCTTCAAGGTTAAAGCGCTCATGGTGCCGTCCTTCTTTTGTTATTGGGAAAGCGGTGGAGGTCTGTTTGATCAGATGCCCGATCAAACAAATAGAACACAATGACATTTAATTTTGTATACAATATTTTCGCACAAAGGCTCCATACGTCGAAAAAAGCCGTTCCGACCAACGCAAAGGCCAATCAATAAAATGGATTGACCTGCGCCGTCCGCCGTGAATACACTTTGGCCAGACACCACTTGTATACAATTACAAAACGCAAGAGGCACCAAAATCATGAGCAAAATGAGAGCAATCGAAGCCGCCGTCCTGGTCATGCGCCGTGAAGGCGTGGACACCGCCTTCGGTATCCCAGGCGCTGCGATCAACCCGCTGTACTCGGCCTTGCAGAAGGTGGGTGGCATCGATCACGTCCTTGCTCGCCACGTTGAAGGCGCCTCGCACATGGCCGAGGGTTACACCCGCACCAAGGCCGGCAATATCGGCGTGTGCATCGGCACCTCGGGCCCGGCGGGCACCGACATGGTCACCGGCCTCTACAGCGCCTCGGCGGACTCGATCCCGATCCTGTGCATCACCGGCCAGGCGCCACGGGCCCGCATGCACAAGGAAGACTTCCAGGCCGTGGACATCACCAGCATCGTCAAGCCGGTGACCAAGTGGGCGACCACCGTCCTCGAACCGGGCCAAGTGCCGTACGCGTTCCAGAAAGCCTTCTATGAAATGCGCTCCGGCCGCCCTGGCCCGGTGCTGATCGACTTGCCGTTCGACGTGCAGATGGCCGAGATCGAATTCGACATCGACGCCTACCAGCCGCTGCCACTGGCCAAGCCATTGGCCACGCGCATCCAGGTCGAAAAGGCCCTGGCCCTGCTGGATCAGGCTGAACGCCCGTTGCTGGTGAGCGGTGGCGGTGTGATCAACGCCGACGCCAGCGAGCTGCTGGTGGAGTTCGCCGAACTGACCGGCATCCCGGTGATCCCGACGCTGATGGGCTGGGGCACCATTCCCGACGATCACCCACAGATGGTGGGCATGGTCGGCCTGCAAACCTCCCACCGCTACGGTAACGCGACGCTGCTCAAGTCCGACGTGGTGCTGGGGATCGGTAACCGTTGGGCCAACCGCCACACCGGTTCAGTGGAGGTGTACACCGAAGGCCGTAAATTCATTCACGTCGACATCGAACCGACGCAGATTGGCCGCGTATTCACCCCGGACCTGGGCATCGTGTCCGACGCCGGCTCCGCGCTGACGATGTTCATTGAAGTGGCCCGCGAGTGGAAAGCCGCCGGCAAGCTCAAGGACCGCAGCGCCTGGCTGCATGACTGCCAGCAGCGCAAGGCGACCCTGCACCGCAAGACCCACTTCGACAACGTGCCGGTCAAGCCGCAACGGGTCTACGAAGAGATGAACCAGGTGTTCGGCAAAGACACCTGCTACGTCAGCACCATCGGCCTGTCGCAGATTGCCGGCGCGCAATTCCTGCATGTGTACAAGCCACGCCACTGGATCAACTGCGGCCAGGCCGGTCCGTTGGGCTGGACCATTCCTGCGGCGCTGGGCGTGGTCAAGGCCGACCCGAGCCGCAAGGTGGTGGCGCTGTCCGGCGACTATGACTTCCAGTTCATGATCGAAGAGCTGGCCGTGGGCGCGCAGTTCAAGCTGCCGTACATCCATGTAGTGGTGAACAACTCCTACCTGGGACTGATCCGCCAGGCCCAGCGCGGGTTTGAAATGGACTACTGCGTGCAGTTGTCTTTCGACAACCTCAACGCGCCGGAGCTGAACGGTTATGGCGTCGACCACGTCGCAGTTGCAGAAGGCCTGGGTTGCAAGGCCCTGCGCGTGTTCGAACCGGGACAGATCGCGCCGGCGTTGCGCAAGGCCGAACAAATGATCGACGAGTTCAAGGTGCCGGTGATCGTCGAGATCATTCTGGAGCGCGTGACCAATATTTCCATGGGCACCGAAATCAACGCCGTCAACGAATTCGAAGACTTGGCCCTGGTCGGCAACGATGCACCGACTGCCATTTCCCTGCTCGATTAAGGAGAACCCTATGCCGCGCTTTGCCGCCAACCTGTCCATGCTGTTTACCGAGCAGGACTTTCTCGCTCGCTTCAAAGCCGCTGCCGATGCCGGTTTCCAGGGTGTCGAGTACCTGTTCCCCTACGAATTCAGCTCGGCTGACATCAAGGCCCAGCTCGACGCCCACGGCCTGACCCAGGTGCTGTTCAACCTGCCGGCTGGTGACTGGGCCAAGGGCGAACGCGGCCTGGCGTGCCACCCGGACCGGGTCGAGGAATTCCGTGCTGGGGTCACGCTGGCCATCGCCTACGCCCAGGTGCTGGGCAATACCCAGATCAACTGCCTGGCGGGGATTCGGCCGCAGGGTGTGGATGATGAAACCGTGGAAAAGACCTTTGTCGCCAACCTCAAGTACGCCGCCGACAAGCTGCAAGCAGTAGGCATCAAGCTGGTCATGGAAATGATCAACACCCGCGACATTCCGGGCTTCTACCTCAACAACACCGCCCAGGCCCTGTCGATTCGCGAACAGGTGGGCAGTGACAACCTGTTCCTGCAGTACGACATCTACCACATGCAAATCATGGAAGGCGATCTGGCCCGGACCATGGCCGCGCACCTGGGGGAGATCAACCACATCCAGCTGGCGGACAACCCTGGGCGCAATGAGCCGGGAACGGGGGAGATCAACTACCGCTTCCTGTTCGAACATCTGGACCGCATCGGTTACCAGGGTTGGGTCGGCTGTGAGTACAAGCCGTTGACCACCACTGAAGCGGGTTTGGGCTGGCTTAAAACCCACAATGCTATCTGACCGACACCACACAAAACCCTGTGGGAGGGGGCTTGCCCACTCCCATATAAGAAGAGGATTTCATCATGGCTAAAATCGGATTTATCGGCACCGGCATCATGGGCCAACCCATGGCCGCGAACCTGCAGAAAGCCGGTCATCAACTGTTTCTTTCCGAGCACCACGGCAAGGCACCGGCCGAGCTGATCAGCGCCGGCGCAGTCGCCTTGGCCAACCCGCAGCACGTCGCCCAGGAAGCCGAGTTCATTATCGTCATGGTTCCCGACACGCCGCAGGTCGACGACGTGCTGTTTCGCGCCGACGGTGTAGCGGCGGGCCTGTCGCCCAACAAGGTAGTGATCGACATGAGCTCGATCTCCCCCACCGCCACCAAAGCGTTTGCCGCCAGGATCAATGAGACCGGCGCGCAGTACCTGGATGCACCGGTGTCCGGCGGCGAAGTCGGCGCCAAGGCCGGGACCTTGAGCATCATGGTCGGTGGCGAGCCGCAGACCTTCGAACGTGCGCTGCCGCTGTTCCAGAGCATGGGCAAGAACATCACCCTGGTGGGCGGCAATGGCGACGGCCAGACCGCCAAAGTGGCTAACCAGATCATCGTCGCGCTGAATATCCAGGCAGTGGCCGAAGCGCTGCTGTTCGCCGCCAAGAACGGCGCCGACCCGGCCAAGGTGCGTGAAGCGCTGATGGGCGGCTTTGCCTCGTCGAAGATCCTCGAAGTGCATGGCGAACGCATGATCAAGGGCACCTTCGATCCGGGCTTTCGCATCAACCTGCACCAGAAGGACCTCAACCTGGCCCTGGCCGGTGCCAAGGAGCTAGGGATCAACCTGCCGAACACCGCCGGCACCCAGCAGGTATTCAGCACGTGCGCGGCGATTGGCGGCGGGAATTGGGACCACTCGGCGTTGATCAAGGGGTTGGAGCATATGGCGAACTTCTCGATTCGAGATAAATAACCCCCCTTTGAAATGGCTGCACCTCTAATAACAAAAATACCCGGGAGCCCGCTTATGTCGGTCGATCCGCAACACCTGCTTCGCGAGCTGTTTGCCACAGCCATCGACGCCGCCCACCCCCGGCACGTCCTTGAACCCTACCTGCCCGCCGACCGCAGCGGCCGTGTGATCGTGATCGGCGCGGGCAAGGCGGCAGCCGCCATGGCGCTGGTCGTCGAGAAAAGCTGGCAGGGCGAAGTCTCGGGCCTGGTGGTCACCCGCTACGGCCACGGCGCCCCTTGCCAGAAAATCGAAGTGGTCGAAGCCGCCCACCCGGTGCCCGATGCCGCCGGCCTTGCAGTGGCCAAGCGCGTGCTGGAATTGATCAGCAACCTGGGCGAAGACGACCGCGTGATCTTCCTGCTCTCCGGCGGCGGCTCGGCACTCCTGGCACTGCCTGCCGAAGGCATCAGCCTGGCCGACAAGCAGGCCATCAACAAAGCCCTGCTCAAATCCGGCGCCACCATTGGCGAGATGAATTGCGTACGCAAGCACCTCTCGGCGATCAAAGGCGGTCGGCTGGCCAAGGCGGCCTGGCCGGCGACGGTCTACACCTACGCGATTTCCGATGTGCCGGGCGACCAGGCCACGGTCATCGCCTCCGGCCCCACGGTCGGCGACCCGAGCACTTCGCAACAGGCTCTGGCAATCCTCAAGCGCTACGGCATCGATGCCCCGGCGTCCGTGCGCAGCTGGTTGCAGAACCCGGCCTCGGAAACCGTCAAGCCCGGCGACCCGGTACTCGCCCGCAGCCACTTCCAGTTGATCGCACGCCCGCAGCAATCCCTGGAAGCGGTCGCGGTGAAAGTCCGCCAGGCCGGTTTCAGCCCGCTGATCCTCGGCGACCTGGAAGGCGAAGCACGGGACGTGGCCAAAGTGCACGCCGGCATCGCACGGCAAATCGTGCAGCACGGCCAGCCGCTGGCGGCGCCGTGCGTGATCCTCTCGGGGGGTGAAACCACCGTCACCGTGCGCGGCAACGGCCGTGGCGGGCGCAACGCCGAATTCCTGTTGAGCCTGACCGACAGCCTCAAAGGCCTGCCCGGCGTGTACGCCCTGGCCGGCGACACCGACGGCATCGACGGTTCGGAAGACAACGCCGGCGCGATCATGACGCCGAGCAGCTATACGCGTGCCGAAGCCCTGGGCCTGTCGGCCAGCGACGAGTTGGATAACAACAACGGCTACGGCTACTTCGCCGCGCTCGACGGCTTGATCGTTACCGGGCCGACCCGCACCAACGTCAATGACTTGCGCGCCATCCTGATCCTTGAGACTGCCAACCATGACGCCTGACAAGAAGGTCAAGATCCTCGCCACCCTGGGCCCGGCCACCGACGGTATCGATGACATCCGCGAGCTGGTGCAAGCCGGGGTGAATATCTTCCGCCTCAACTTCAGCCACGGCGCGCATGCCGATCACGCCCAGCGCTACCACTGGATTCGCCAAGTGGAGCGCCAGCTCAATTACCCGCTGGGCATTCTCATGGACCTGCAAGGGCCGAAGCTGCGCGTCGGAACGTTTGCCGAGGGCAAGGTGCAACTGGTGCGTGGTCAGGCCCTGCGCCTGGACCTGGACCCGACGCCGGGCGACCAGCGCCGGGTCAACCTGCCTCACCCGGAAATCATCGCCGCCCTTGAACCGGGCATGGACCTGCTGCTCGACGACGGCAAACTGCGCCTGCGCGTGATCACCCGGCATGCCGATGCCATCGACACCACCGTACTGAATGGCGGCGAGTTGTCCGACCGCAAAGGCGTCAACGTCCCACAAGCCCTGCTGGAACTCAGCCCGCTCACCGCCAAGGACCGCCGCGACCTGAGCTTCGGCCTGGAGCTGGGCGTGGACTGGGTGGCGCTGTCGTTTGTGCAGCGCCCGGAAGACATCCGCGAGGCCCGCGAGCTGATCGGCGACAAGGCGTTCCTGATGGCCAAGATCGAGAAGCCTTCGGCGGTACAACGCCTGCGGGAAATCGCCGAGCTGAGCGACGCGATCATGGTTGCCAGAGGCGACCTGGGCGTGGAAGTGCCGGCCGAGAGCGTGCCGCAAATCCAGAAAGACATCATCAGCACCTGCCGCCAGTTGGGCAAACCGGTGGTGGTGGCGACGCAGATGCTGGAGTCCATGCGCTTCTCGCCGGCGCCGACCCGCGCGGAAGTGACGGATGTCGCCAATGCCGTGGCCGAAGGCGCGGATGCGGTGATGCTGTCGGCGGAGACCGCGTCGGGCGAGTATCCACTGGAAGCCGTGCAGATGATGAGCAAGATCATCCGCCAGGTGGAAAACGGCCCGGACTACCAGACCCAACTCGACGTCAGCCGGCCCAAGGCCGATGCCACGGTGTCGGACGCCATCAGCTGCGCGATCCGGCGCATCAGCAGCATCCTGCCGGTGGCGGTGCTGGTGAACTACAGCGAGTCGGGCAGCTCCAGCCTGCGCGCGGCGCGGGAGCGGCCGGTGGCGCCGATCCTCAACCTCACGCCAAACCTGTCCACGGCACGCCGCTTAAGCGTGGCGTGGGGCGTGCATTCGGTCGTCAATGATCGACTGAGGCAGGTGGATGAGGTGTGTTCCACCGCGCTGGAGATTGCCCAGGCCCAAGGCATGGCGCAGCGCGGGGATACGTTGGTGATTACCGCCGGGGTGCCGTTCGGGCAGTTGGGGTCGACCAACTCCTTGCGTATAGAGACGCTGATCTAGCGCCTGTAGAGGCCCCATCGGGGGCAAGCCCCCTCCCACATTGGACTGCATTCACACATCCAACTATGTGAACCCAATCAAGTGTGGGAGGGGGCTACACCCCGATGGAGACAACTCGGCCCCACTGACTCACTAAACATGCACAACCCAACCTGCCCCGACTGGGCCGAAGCCCTGCTCAACGGCTTCAGCCAGATCTTCCTGCAACGCCATCCGCTGTGCGGTCTGCTGTGCCTGTTGGCGATCCTGGTCAGCGCCCCTGCCTTGCTTGGCGGGGCGCTGCTGGGGGGTGTCGCCGGGTTGCTCACGGCCCAGCGGCGCGGCTATCCCAAGGCCGAGCGCCAGGCGGGTCTCTATAGCTACAACGGCGTATTGCTGGGCCTGTTGATCAGCCAGCATTTCGCCTGGTCGGCGTTGTTGCCGCCGCTGATCCTGGCGTGCGGTGGCTTGAGTGCAATGCTTACGCGGCAGTGGTTGAAACACGCCAGCCAACCTGATGACTTGCCTGCCTACACCGCGCCCTTTGTCGGCCTGGGCTGGCTGCTGCTGAGCACTGTCCCGCACAGTGCCTCGGCCCTGGGCGAGCCTGACACCCTGGCGGTGCTCGGCGCGCCATTCAGCGGCCTGGCGCAAATCATGCTGCTGAACCAGCCGCTGGCGGGCGCGCTGATTGCCCTCGGCCTGTGGTTGGCGAACCGCCGCGCCGCAGTCTGGGCCGTGATCGGCGCCGGCAGTGGCGTACTGATTGCCTTGCTGCTCGACGAAACCACCGCCGCCCTCCTCGGCCTGCACAGCTACAACCCGGCTCTCGCGGCCCTGGCGCTGAGCCAGGCACGGCGCCAACCGTGGCTGCCGCTGCTGGGCATCCTCCTGGCGATCTTCCTCACTCCAGGCTTTGCCGCCCTGCATCTGCCTGCACTGACCGCGCCGTTTATCCTCGCCTGCTGGCTGGTACGCGCCGGCGCCCGAATACTCAGGAAACCGCGCATGGACAGCCCCTTCGAATCCCCCTAGGCTTGCTCGATATTCGATTCAGGCGGGCTTTATGGACAGCAACAACGATTGGCGTCAGCGGCTCTACGTCATGGTTTTTCAGAGCGACACCGTCGCCGGGCGACGCTTTGACGGCATCCTGCTGTTGATCATCCTCGCCAGCCTGGTGATCGTGATGCTCGACAGCATCGACCAGATCCACCAGAACTACGCCGATGTGCTGGCCTACATTGAATGGGGCTTCACGCTGATCTTCCTGATCGAGTACGGGTTGCGCCTGTACTGCTCGCCCAAACCGCTGCGCTACGCCTTCAGCTTTTACGGGTTGGTGGATTTGCTCGCCATCGTGCCCGGCATCCTTGCGCTGTATTACAGCGACGCGCAGTACCTGCTGATCATCCGCATCATCCGCATGCTGCGGATTTTCCGCGTGCTCAAGCTCAGCCCGTACCTCAAGCAGGCCAACTACCTGATGGCGGCGCTGCGCGGCAGCAAGCAGAAGATCGTGGTGTTCCTGGTGAGCGTGTGCACCCTGGTGACGGTGTTCGGCACCTTGATGTATGTGATCGAAGGGCCGGAGCACGGCTTCACCAGTATCCCCAAGGGCATCTATTGGGCGATCGTGACGCTGACCACCGTGGGCTTTGGCGATATCGTGCCCAAGACGCCGTTGGGCCAGGTGATTTCGTCGCTGGTGATGATCACCGGTTACTCGATCATTGCCGTGCCCACGGGGATTTTTACTGCCGAACTGGCCAGCGCCATGCGCGGTGAACAACTGCAACACGACTGCCCGGTGTGCAGGAAAAACAGCCACGAGCCCAACGCGGCGTTCTGTTCGCGCTGTGGCAGCGCTCTTTTTAAGAAAGTGGAATAAGCAAAGTTCTTTTTAATCTTTAAGCGACTAAGTGCCCCCGACTATAGTCGCTGGCAATGTGCCTCCCCTCTTCTCCCGAACAACAAGGAATGAGCAGTGAAAAAACTCGTAAGCGCCTCTCTCCTGGCCGCCGGCCTTGCCCTGGCGGGCGCCGTCCAGGCCGCCCCGGTCACTCTGCTCAACGTCTCCTACGACGTGATGCGCGACTTCTACAAGGACTACAACGCCGCCTTCCAGAAGCACTGGGAGGCCGAGCACCCGAACGACAAACTGACCCTGCAGATGTCCTTCGGCGGTTCCAGCAAACAAGCGCGCTCGGTGATCGACGGCCTGCCGGCTGACGTGATCACCATGAACATGGCCACCGACATCAACGCCCTGGTCGACAACGGCAAACTGGTGCCGGACAACTGGGTCACCCGCCTGCCGAACAACAGCGCGCCGTTCACCTCGGCCACCGTATTCATCGTGCGCAAGGGCAACCCTAAAGCCCTGAAAGACTGGCCGGATCTGCTCAAGGATGGCGTGCAAGTGATCGTGCCCAACCCGAAAACCTCGGGTAACGGCCGCTACACCTACCTGTCGGCCTGGGGTTATGTGCTCAAGAACGGCGGCGATGAAGACAAGGCCAAGGCGTTTGTCGGCAAGCTGTTCAAACAGGCGCCAGTGCTGGACACCGGTGGTCGTGCCGCCACCACCACGTTCATGACCAACCAGATCGGCGACGTGCTGGTGACCTTCGAGAACGAAGCGGAAATGATCGCGCGTGAATTCGGCCGTGATCAGTTTGAAGTGATCTACCCAAGCGTCTCCGCCGAAGCCGAGCCGCCGGTGTCGGTGGTGGACAAAGTGGTCGAGAAGAAAGGCACCCGCGTCGCGGCTGAGGACTACCTGAAGTACCTGTGGTCGCCTGAAGGCCAGGAAATCGCCGCCAACAACTACCTGCGCCCACGTGATCCGAAGGTGCTGGCCAAGTACACCGACCGCTTCCCGAAAGTCGACTTCCTGTCGGTGGAGAAGACCTTTGGTGACTGGCGCACCGTGCAGAAAACCCACTTCAATGATGGTGGCGTTTTCGACCAGATCTACAGCGGCCAGTAACCCGACCTGACTGAATGAACTCGGTCAACATGTGGGAGGGGGCAAGCCCCTTCCCACATTTAGATCTGTATGTTGCAGTTACATCGGCGGTGTCACGCCGTCCTTGCCGGCTGAGATGGCTTGGGCAGTGATTTTCCCATCCGCCCCCTGCGCCGCAAACAACACCACCTTCACCCCCGGCTTGAGCAAGCTGCGGTCTCCCGGTTCCAGGTTGACGATCGGCACATCCTCCGGCACCACGATCTTCTGTTCGCCGCCTTTGTATTTCACGGTCAACGTCCGCCCTTTGCTGACCACCAGGTCGCCGACGGTGCCGTTGGTCATGCTGCTGCCTTCCTTCAGGTCAAACGCCCGATGCCCGTCGCCCGTGCCGGCCATGGCCGGTGGGAACACATGCACTTCCAACGCCGTCAAGGTGCCGTCGGCGTTGGGCATGGCGGCCGAGCCGATGTAGCTGCCAGGTTTGATTTCATCGATCTTGGCCAGGGTAACGGCGCGCACCTGGGTGTCCTTGGTCAGGTGCACGGTGACGTCTTCACCGCTGTTGACCTTGACCTGCATCGCATCACCGTCCATCGCGGTGATTGCGCCGCGTACCCCCACACGCGGGCCATCGGCGGCATTCGCCAACCCTATGGCCATCGCGGCAGCGAGACTTGAAGCCAGGAGCATCTTGTTCAACGTGATTTTCATGTGATCGGATTTCCCGTTTCGGCAGTTGTGTCTGAATGTATCATCAGCCGGCATAAGTGATATCACCGCAAGCGGCCTACTCGCCGTTGAGTCTAGTGTTTACTCTCGCTCGCCATCTTCCTTCGCTTTTATGAGAACACCATGAATGCTACCCCACACGCTACAAGCACCATGACCCGCGGGATGGTGATGCTGTTTGCGTTTTGCTGCGGCGCCATCGTCGCCAACATCTACTACGCCCAGCCGATCATCGAACTGATCGCACCGGACATCGGCCTCACACCGGCCATGGCTAGCCTGATCGTGTCGCTGACGCAGATCGGCTATGCCCTCGGCCTGTTCTTCCTGGTGCCTTTGGGTGACCTGCTGGAAAACCGCAAGCTGATGATCATCACGACCGTGGTGGCGATTGCCAGCCTGCTGGGCGCGGCCTTTACCGAACAACCGAACCTGTTCCTGCTGGTGTCGTTGCTGATCGGCTTCAGTTCGGTGTCGGTACAGATCCTGATCCCGCTGGCCGCGCACCTGGCGCCTGCCGAGTCCCGGGGCCGGGTCGTCGGCAGCATCATGGGTGGCCTGTTGCTGGGTATCCTGCTGGCGCGGCCAGTGTCCAGCCTGGTGGCGGACCATTTTGGCTGGCGCGCGATGTTCATGGCCGCCGCCGCATTGATGGCGCTGATCAGCGTGGTGCTGATGCTGACCATCCCTAAGCGCCAACCCGACCACAGCGCCAGCTACGGCCAGCTGTTGCGCTCCCTGGGCACCCTGCTGCGTGAACAACCGCTGCTGCGCCAACGCGCGTTTTACCAAGGTTGCATGTTCGCCACGTTCAGCCTGTTCTGGACCGCCGCGCCGCTGGAACTGGTGCGCAACCACGGCCTGAGCCAGACCCAGATCGCAATCTTCGCCCTGGTCGGTGCCATCGGCGCCATTGCCGCCCCCATCGCCGGCCGCCTGGCCGATGCCGGCCACACCCACCGCGCGTCGCTGCTGGCCATGGTCTTTGCGGTATTGAGCTTCCTGCCAGCCTTCGTGCACCCGCTGTACAGCGTCATCGGCCTGGCGGTGACTGGCGTGGTCCTGGACTTCTGCGTGCAGATGAACATGGTCCTCGGCCAACGCGCCATCTACGCCCTCGACGCCAACAGCCGCAGCCGGTTGAACGCGCTGTACATGACCAGCATCTTCATCGGCGGCGCGTTCGGCTCGGCGATTGCCAGCAGCGTGTACGAACACGGCGGCTGGCTGGGCGTGATGCTGGTGGGCAGTGCGTTCCCGCTGGTGGCGTTGTTGCGGTTCCTCAGTGCGTCGCGGCAAACGGCTGTCGCCACCGCTTAAGAACGCACCAACTTCTCCAAAGCCGCATCCGCCAGAAATGACGAGCGGCTTTTGACCTTGTGCTCGCGCACATACCGGTCGATGCGCTGGATGACATAGCCGGGCAAGGTCACATTGACCTTCTCGGTCTTGCCCAGATAGGGGGAGATGTCCAGCTCCAGCATGCCCCAACCCATCCCCGCATAGTCTTCGTGGGCGTGATGATTGGCCACCGACGTTGGCATCGGAATCACCCCACCCTCTGCGGCGATCTCCTGCAGCAGGATGTGCGCGACTTCCACGGCGGCGTTGTAAGCCTCTTCGAAACTGTCCCCGGCAGTGACGGCGCCTGGAATATCGGGGATCTGGATACCGGTGGCGGTAAAGTCATCGCCCCATTCGATACAGATTGGGTATTGCATGAATGCTCTCCTTAAAACTGAAACAGCCCAGCGCGTTTCCTGATGCTTCTGATGGTGCCCAAGGGCAGATCCTTATTCGGATGCGGCACCGGTATCGTGTAAGGGTTATAGCGGTGGGTAAAAATATGATGACTGCCGGTGACCCGATCCAGCACCCAACCCGCCTCTTGCAGCTCCTTGATCAATAGCCTGCCTTGCCCCCCTGCCTCCTTGGCTTGGCCTGAATAAAAGTAACCCTAGAGTTATCTTTACTCAAGCACAGAATGAGTCAGCCTGACTGGCGGTTGTTTTGCGCCACGTTGAAAACCGCCGATGGATGACCCTCCCCGGGCATTACCCTTGGGGCCACCCGGATGTTTGCGTAGGAGCTGGCCAGCGGCGGGGTCAAGACGGTACTCACCGATTGGGAATTGCCGCGCGACATTCCCCACCAGGCGCCTGGCCAGTGCCAAGGCGCGGGCGTTTGTGGAGCAGCTGTTGAACCGTTAAATCACGCGGTTATCCCACACGGTGACGGGGCACAGGCCGCGCATCACCGGTGCCGAGCAAGGTCAGGCGAACGCCGAGCGCCCCTGGCCCAAGCAACACAGCAGGCGTTCGACCGTGTGTTCCAGTGGGCCGGAGTTATCCAGCACGAAAAGCCCCGATCCATTGCCGGCGATCAGTTCGGCGGTGAACCGTGCATTGCGCGCCAGCCGCTCCTCAATATCCGCCAAAGACTCACGGCCTCGCGCGATTAACCGCTGGCGCAAGACGGCTTGATCCACCGTCAGCAACAGCACCAACACGTCCGGGTAGCGCGCGCGGGTCTGCGCCAGGTGCGCGCGGGAGCCGTTGACCAGTACGTCCTCCCCTGCCGCCAACCATTCGTCGATGACCTTGGGAATGCCATACGACAAGCCGTTGGCCTGCCAACTGAGGGCAAACGCACCGTCGGCCTGCATCACCGCGAATTGCTCCGGGCTCACGCCCTGGGCCGCTTCGCCCACCGCTTCCGCCGAGCGCGTGATGACGCGGCGCACAATGCGGCAACCGCGCTCGGCCAAACGCGGGCGTGCGGCGTCCAACAGGCTGTCCTTGCCCGAACCCGATGGCCCGATGAGATAGATCAACCTGCCCACCATCAAAACACCTTCTTCGCCTGTCGCCAGACGTGTTGCATCACAGGAAGCCCGTCGCAGCTGCGGGCCTGTACCGCGCGCAGCCCCATGGCGATCTCACCGCGATCAGCCAGTATGCGGACGGCGGCCACATTACCGGAGTGCGGGCCACCACGCACCCCGTTCGACGCGCCCATCAACACGTTCATGTTCAGCGCCTGGCAGCTGCACAAGGCTTGATGCGTGGTGAGGGTGTTGTGAAAGATTGATAGGCGTCTGGGGGTTGCCTACCCGAACAATCCTACAGCCAGTAGTAAAGCACGTACCTAGGGTATTACTCCCGATCCCTCTCCCCGCAACGGAGACGAAAAAGTGCCTGACTCGATAGCCGCGCAAGTACATGACACCGCTCGAACAGAACAATCCAAGGAGGACGTATTCTTTGCCCTGCTCTCCGGGCTGGCCGGCTTGCACTCGGCCATGTCAGTGATCAGCCTGGCCAGGAGTTACATGAAGGTCTGCGAACAAAGCGGGTTGAAACTCAACCCTTACTTTGTCAAAAACGGAAACTGCGGCCCCTCGCCGAAAACCCAAAGGATGCTTGCACACCGTAAATTGAAGGGCCTGGGGGTTGGCGCAACCGGGGTGACAGTGCCGGCGCTGAGTCCGTCCATATCGCCTGTTCCCATGCCGTTCTATGCGGTCAGGCATGCATCGGCCACGGCCTCGACCGCGATACATCTGCGCCAGCTGTCCAAATTGCTGGCGGCTTATCAACCCTTCGCTGCCGGCGACGAGCAAGTCAGCGACGCGATCAAATGGCTGCAACTGGCCATTGAGGTCAAGCTCAAGAAGCTCGCCTTTCGAGGCACAGAGATGGCCGTGTCGACCACCTCGACCTTGCTATCATTTACGGGCATCGGCCTGGTCGGGAAAATCCCGCTCATTATGGTCAGCTTCCAACTCGAACTGGCCCGGCTCATGGTCAGCGACCGATACGCTGCCCTGTGCAAGGTGGCGGCCATGGAGTTGCACTGGGCGGCCTTTCTTGAACAGAACCCCAGTGCCGCAGATATGCCCCAAGCCAGCCTCGCCGGCTTGTCCCGAACCGATCAGATCAAGCAGCTTGAACAAAGAAAGATGCAGCTCGGCGCGGCGATCACCACCCAGCTGCGAAGCCAGGCACTCAACGCCCGGACCGGCAATACCGGCTTGGGTCCTGCCACCTTGATCATCAAAGAGATCATGGCGAAACATACGCTCCAGGGGCAGTTCTTCGCCGGTCATGATTATTTAGCCATGATCCAAGAGCCGGCGGGGTGGAATGCTATCGCGGCGAAATTGATGAACATATAAGCAGAGGCGCCGGGGGCGATTGTTCAGATGATTGAGATTGCGTAGTTGTTGGTGCCGCGCAGATCCACTGTGGGAGGGGGCTTGATCTGGTCAAGTAATCTTGGACACCGATTAAGGTTCACGCCGCCAACCTTTCCTCCGCAATTGGCGACCGATAGTCGTTGTAGCTGTGA
>NZ_JAFLXD010000026.1:0-95029 GCF_019891415.1 Pseudomonas sp. SH10-3B
ACGATGCATCGCCGATGGTAGTGTGGGGTTTCCCCATGTGAGAGTAGGTCATCGTCAAGATTAAATTCCGAAACCCCATTTGCGAAAGCAGATGGGGTTTTGTTTTGATCGGTCGAAAAGTGCGCTAAAAATTTCTAGGGTGAGTTCTCGACTGTTCTCGGCGATAAAATTGCTGCGGTCGTCCCATTACTTCTCCCCTGGCAGGCATCGGATCTATCTAGAGTCAGCATCTATCAATGGACGTGCTAACACCCTCCTGAATCTTTATGGACCCTTTGCGAGGATTAGGAAAAGCACTATTCCAGCTCGAAGTACGAGCTATGGTCCGTATGGGCTCATTGATAATGAGTAGAGGTGTTTTCGGCGTCCTTAGAGTGCCCCTGAGAGGCTTTGCTGGATTTTATGCTGGGTGGGGTGGGTATCGCGTTATCTCGCTCTCTGAGCGCCATTGCAGCCTCAGGGCTTCAAGTCCTCACTTTTCTGCAGGCGAAAAAAAAGACCTTGAAATTCAAGGTCTTTCTTTAAGATGGTGCCCCGAGGGAGACTCGAACTCCCACTCCTTTCGAAAACGGATTTTGAATCCGCCGCGTCTACCAATTCCGCCATCAGGGCTCAATGGCGGCGAAGTATAGAGATGAGATTACCGTTGGTCAATCACGTTTCATGGTCTATTTTCACTATTTCCGCTAGACTTCCCGGCCCTGCTAGACGAACCCCATCATGCGCGTTGCTGACTTTACTTTTGAACTCCCTGATTCGCTGATCGCTCGCCACCCTTTGGCCGAGCGTCGCGCCAGTCGACTGCTGACCCTGGACGGGGTGAGCGGTGCCCTCGCACACCGTCAATTCACTGATTTGCTTGAGCATTTACGCCCGGGCGATCTGATGGTGTTCAACAATACCCGGGTGATTCCGGCGCGGCTGTTTGGCCAGAAAGCATCCGGCGGCAAGCTGGAAATTCTGGTGGAGCGCGTGCTGGACAGCCATCGAGTGCTGGCTCATGTACGCTCCAGCAAGTCACCGAAACCGGGTTCGAGCATCCTCATAGAAGGGGGGGGTGAAGCTGAGATGGTGGCGCGCCATGATGCGCTGTTCGAGCTCCGGTTTGCCGAAGAGGTTTTGCCGCTGTTGGAGCGCGTCGGCCATATGCCATTGCCTCCTTATATCGACCGTCCTGATGAAGACTCAGATCGCGAGCGCTATCAGACGGTGTATTCCCAGCGCCTCGGTGCGGTCGCCGCGCCGACTGCCGGGCTGCATTTTGACCAGCCGCTGCTGGATGCGATTGCTGCCAAGGGGGTCGAGACTGCCTATGTGACCCTGCACGTGGGGGCCGGTACGTTTCAGCCGGTGCGTGTGGAGAACATCGAAGATCACCATATGCACAGCGAATGGCTGGAAGTCAGCCAAGACGTTGTGGACGCTGTTGAGGCGTGCAAGGCGCGCGGCGGTCGGGTGATAGCGGTGGGTACCACCAGCGTGCGTTCGCTGGAGAGTGCGGCACGCGACGGCGTGCTCAAACCGTTCAGTGGCGACACCGATATCTTTATTTACCCAGGCCGGCCGTTCCATGTGGTCGATTGCCTGGTCACCAACTTTCATTTGCCGGAATCCACGCTGTTGATGCTGGTATCGGCCTTTGCGGGTTATCCCGAAACAATGGCAGCGTATAAAGCCGCCATCGACAATGGATACCGTTTTTTCAGCTACGGTGATGCGATGTTTATCACCCGCAATCCGGCGCCGCGCGGCCCAGAGGAAACCTTATGAGTCGTATGTCGTTTGAATTATTGGCCACCGACGGCAAGGCCCGTCGCGGCCGCCTGACTTTTCCACGCGGCACCGTCGAGACTCCGGCATTCATGCCTGTGGGCACCTACGGCACCGTCAAGGGCATGCTGCCCCGTGACATCGTCGCCACCGGCGCCGAGATCATTCTCGGCAACACCTTTCACCTGTGGCTGCGCCCAGGCACGGAAGTGATCAAGAAGCATGGCGACCTGCATGACTTCATGAAGTGGCAAGGCCCGATCCTCACTGACTCGGGTGGTTTCCAGGTGTTCAGCCTGGGCGCCATGCGCAAGATCAAGGAAGAGGGCGTGACCTTCGCCTCGCCGGTGGACGGTTCCAAAGTGTTCATGGGCCCGGAAGAGTCGATGCAGGTGCAGCGCGACCTGGGCTCCGACATCGTGATGATTTTTGACGAGTGCACGCCGTATCCGGCTGATGAAGACGTCGCGCGCATCTCCATGGAGCTGTCGCTGCGTTGGGCCCAGCGTTCGAAAAACGCTCACGGCGACAACACCGCGGCGCTGTTTGGTATCGTCCAGGGCGGCATGCATGAAAGCCTGCGCAAACGCTCGCTGGAAGGCCTCGACAAGATCGGCTTTGACGGCCTCGCCATCGGCGGTTTGTCGGTAGGTGAGCCCAAGCACGAGATGATCAAGGTGCTGGATTACCTGCCGGGCCTGATGCCTGCTGAAAAACCTCGTTACCTTATGGGTGTTGGCAAACCCGAGGATCTCGTAGAGGGTGTGCGCCGCGGTGTGGACATGTTCGATTGCGTGATGCCAACCCGTAATGCCCGCAATGGGCATCTGTTCATTGATACAGGCGTGCTGAAGATCCGTAACGCGTTCCATCGCCATGATGATTCGCCGCTGGATCCGACCTGTGATTGCTACACCTGCCAGAACTTCTCCCGTGCTTATCTGCACCATCTGGACAAGTGTGGGGAAATGCTGGGTAGCATGTTGAATACCATCCACAATTTGCGTCACTACCAAGTCCTGATGGCTGGTTTGCGCGAGGCTATTCAACAGGGTACATTGGCCGCCTTCGTCGATGCCTTCTATGCCAAGCGCGGCCTCCCTGTGCCGCCCTTGGACTGAGTTTTCCGACCCTAAGATTCACTATTTGCAACTGGAGTGCTAAATGAGCTTTTTTATCTCTAACGCCATGGCTGACGCCGCTGCGCCTGCTGCTGCCGGCCCTATGGGCGGTGGTTTCGAGTGGATTTTCCTGGTCGGCTTCCTGGTCATCTTCTACCTGATGATCTGGCGTCCACAGGCCAAGCGTGCCAAAGAGCAGAAGAACCTGCTGGGCAGCCTGCAGAAAGGTGACGAAGTTGTGACCACCGGCGGTATCGCCGGCAAGATCACCAAGGTTTCCGACGCTTTCGTGATTCTGGAAGTCTCCGACACCGTAGAAATGAAGTTCCAGAAGGGCGCCATCGCCGCCACGCTGCCAAAAGGCACGCTCAAAGCGATCTAAGTTCCAACCTTTACCAATCGACGGGGCGCGCAAGGCGCCCCGCGTTATAAGCGGGCGGCGTGATGCTGAACAAATACCCTCTGTGGAAATACGTACTGATCCTGGCGGTGCTGGCGATCGGTTTTATTTATTCCGCTCCCAATCTTTACCCTGATGACCCGGCGATCCAGATCACTGGCGCCAGCACTTCGCTGCAGGTCAACCAGGCTGATCTGGAACGCGCGAGCAAGGCACTGACCGACGCGGGTATCCAGGTTAAAGCGGCAACATTGGCAGCTGGTGCGAAGGGCGGCTTGTTGCGCCTGACCAAGCAAGAAGACCAATTGCCGGCAAAAGATGTCGTACGCAAGGCCATGGGTGACGACTACGTCGTTGCGCTGAACCTGGCACAGACCACGCCACAGTGGTTGCGCAGCATTGGCGCGCACCCGATGAAGCTGGGTCTGGACTTGTCCGGTGGTGTGCACTTCCTGCTGGAAGTCGACATGGACAAAGCCCTCGACGCACGCCTGAAAGTCTATGAAGGCGACGTGAAGAGCCTGCTGCGTAAAGAGAAGCTACGTTATCGCAGCCTGCCGCAGCTCAACGGTGCAATCCAGCTGGGCTTCTCTGATGAAGCCTCGCGCGAACAGGCCCGTGCGCTGATCCGCAAGAACTTCAACGATTTCGACATCGTACCGGCCGACCTGAATGGTCAGGCTGTACTGCGTCTGGCGATGAGCCCGGCCAAAATCGCAGAAATTCGCGAATACTCCATCAAGCAGAACTTGACCACGGTACGTAACCGCGTCAACGAGCTGGGTGTGGCCGAGCCGATCGTTCAGCGCCAAGGTGCCAACCGCATCGTAGTTGAGCTGCCGGGCGTGCAGGACACCGCTGAAGCCAAGCGTATCCTGGGTAAAACCGCCAACCTGGAGTTCCGTCTCGCGGCTGAGCCGGGTGCTTCCCGTGCGACTTCCGAAGAGTTCGAGTTCCGTGAAGGCAACCGTCCTCCAGCGCTGATCGAGCGTGGCTTGATCATTACCGGTGACCAGGTAACTGACGCCAAGGCTGGTTTCGACTCGCAGCACGGTAGTCCTGAAGTGAACATCCGCCTGGATGGTCATGGTGGCGAACTGATGAGCCGCGCCACGCGCAGCAACGTAGGTCGCAGCATGGCTGTGATCTTCATCGAGCAGCGCCCGGTGACCACTTACACCAAGCAAATGGTCAACGGCGTCGAGAAAGACGTTCCGGTGCAAACCTTCAAGGAAGAGAAGAAGATCATCAGCCTGGCGACCATCCAGTCGCCGCTGGGTGCTCAATTCCGCATCACCGGCCTGAACGGCCAGGGCGAATCCTCGGAGCTGGCCCTGTTGCTGCGTGCCGGTGGCCTGGCTGCACCGATGTACTTCGCTGAAGAACGTACCATCGGCCCGAGCCTGGGTGCCGACAACATCACCAAGGGTATCGACGCGGCCTTGTGGGGCATGCTGTTCGTCTCGCTGTTCATCATCGCCATCTACCGCTTCTTCGGCATCATTGCCACAGTGGCCCTGGCGGGCAACATGGTGATGCTGCTGGCCCTGATGTCGCTGCTGGGCGCTACGCTGACCCTGCCAGGTATCGCCGGTATCGTTCTCACCATGGGTATGGCGGTGGACGCCAACGTGCTGATCTTCTCGCGGATTCGTGAAGAGATCGCCGCGGGCATGACCGTACAGCGTGCAATCAACGAAGGCTTCGGCCGGGCATTTACCGCGATCCTCGACTCCAACCTGACCACATTGCTGGTCGGCGGGATTCTCTTTGCCATGGGCACCGGCCCGGTCAAGGGTTTTGCGGTAACCATGTCCCTCGGTATCTTTACCTCGATGTTCACGGCCATCATGGTGACCCGCGCAATGGTCAACCTGATCTTTGGCGGGCGTGACTTCAAGAAGTTGTGGATTTAAGGGGCTGCCATGTTACGTACAATCAACTTCATGGGCGTTCGCAACGTTGCGTTCGGCGTCACCGTGCTCCTTACCGTTCTGGCGTTGTTCAGCTGGTTCCATAAGGGCCTGAACTACGGTCTGGACTTCACCGGCGGTACGCTCATCGAGCTGACCTACGAGAAGCCGGCCGACGTCACCCTGGTGCGCACTGAGCTGGTCAAAGCCGGCTATCACGAAGCCATCGTGCAGAGCTTCGGTGCGACCACCGACCTGCTGGTGCGTATGCCTGGCGAAGACCCGCAGCTGGGTCATCAGGTAGCCGAAGCCTTGCAGAAGGTCGGTGGCGACAACCCTGCGTCGGTCAAGCGCGTCGAGTTCGTGGGCCCGCAAGTGGGTGAAGAGCTGCGCGACCAAGGCGGCCTCGGCATGCTGATGGCGCTGGTCGGCATCATGATCTACCTGGCATTCCGTTTTCAGTGGAAGTTCGGTGTCGGCGCCATTGTGTCGCTGATCCACGACGTGATCGTGACCGTGGGTATCCTGGCGTACTTCCAGATCACCTTCGACCTGACCGTACTGGCGGCCGTGCTGGCGATCATTGGTTACTCCCTCAACGACACCATCGTGGTATTCGACCGGGTTCGTGAGAACTTCCGCGTACTGCGCAAGGCGTCGCTGATCGAGAACATCAACATCTCGACCACCCAGACCCTGCTGCGGACCATGGCGACGTCGATTTCCACTTTGCTGGCGATCGCGGCGCTGATGATCTTCGGTGGTGACAACCTGTGGGGCTTCTCCCTGGCACTGTTCATAGGCGTTCTGGCGGGTACCTACTCGTCGATCTACATCGCCAACGTGGTGCTGATCTGGCTGAACCTCAACAGCGAAGACCTGATCCCTCCTGCCGCCACGGGCAAGGAGGTCGACGACCGTCCTTGATGGGCGCTTGTTGATCTGCTGTTACAAAAAAGGCACGAGTATTGAACTCGTGCCTTTTTTTTTGCTCCAAGGCTGGGTATAGCGCGGATCTTTCGGTCCGTTTGTGATGGTCAGGAGGTTCAATGTGAACAAGTCGTTACTGGTTGGTGCGGTATTGGGTGCTGTCGGTGTGACTGCCGGGGGTGCTGTTGCCACCTACAGCCTGGTAAAAAGCGGCCCTGAGTATGCGCAAGTGCTGGCGGTGCAGCCGGTGAAAACCCAGATTAAAACGCCTCGCGAGGTCTGCAAGGACGTCGCGGTGACCCGGCAGAAGCCGGTGCAGGATCAACATCAGATCGTCGGTACCGTGGTTGGTGCGCTGGCCGGTGGCCTGTTGGGTAACCAGGTCGGTGGCGGTAACGGCAAGAAGCTGGCCACCGTAGCCGGTGCGGTCGGTGGTGGTTACGCTGGTAACAAGGTTCAGGAAGGCATGCAGAACCGCGATACCTACACCACTACCCAGACTCGCTGTAACACCGTCAACGACATCAGCGACAAAGTAGTCGGTTACGACGTGCGTTACACCCTGGACGGCAAGGAAGGTTCGGTGCGTATGGATCGTGATCCAGGTGGTCAGATCCCGGTCGACAAGGAAGGGCGTCTCGTCCTGGGTCAGAACCAGCAGTAATCCCAAAGCCTGGTTCAGTTCAAAGTGTGGGAGGGGCACGCCCCCTCCCACATTTGATTTGTGGTGCTGCTGGTATTTAAGCCCGCACCAAATCACAGGCATAAAAAAAGCACCCCGTAGGGTGCTTTTTTGTGCTCGCTCGCTTAGCGCTTCAGCGAAGCCGGCAGGTGCGGCTGGATCGCCGTCAGTACTGCCTTGAAGCATTTGGTGTTGCCGGCAACCACGTGGCCTTTTTCCAGGAAGTCATGACCGCCGGTGAAGTCGCTCACCAGGCCGCCGGCCTCTTGGATCAGCAGGGCGCCTGCAGCCATGTCCCACTCGGACAGGCCCGACTCCCAGAACGCATCAAAACGACCGGCCGCCACGTAAGCCAGGTCCAGGCTTGCCGCGCCAGCGCGACGGATGCCGGCGGTCTGGCCAACCAGGGCGCGGAACATGCCCAGGTAGTTTTCCAGGTTGTCCATCTGGTCGTCACGGAACGGGAACCCGGTACCCAGCAGGGCGCCGTCCAGGCTGGTGCGACCGCTGACGCGCAGGCGACGACCGTTCAGTTGGGCGCCACGGCCACGGCTGGCGGTGAATTCTTCCTGGCGAACCGGGTCAAGCACGACAGCGTGTTCCAGGCGGCCACGGTATTTGCAGGCAATGCTCACGGCAAAGTGCGGGATGCCGCGCAGGAAGTTGGTGGTGCCATCCAGTGGGTCGATGATCCACAGGTAGTCTTCGCCTTCGCCGCTGCCTTTGTGCAGGCCGGTTTCTTCGCCGAGGATGCCGTGGGTAGGGTAGGCCTTGCGCAGCGCGTCGATGATTTTCTGTTCGGCGGCGCGGTCCACCTCGGATACGTAATCCTTGGCGTCTTTTTCGTCGACCTTGATGGTATCCAGGCGCTCGATGGAGCGGAAGATCAATTCACTGGCGCTGCGGGCGGCGCGCAGCGCGATATTCAGCATGGGCTGCATGGATGTGTCACCTAAGGTTGTTAAAGAAAGCCGAGCATTCTAGCAGAAACTTTCTTCAGGTGAAGGACGACGTTAGCTTTCATGGCATAACCTTAGGCTGTTCTGTAAGATTTGCTCCCCTTTCCCGTGTCCGAGAGCGCCTCCCTTGCTGCAAAACATTCGTGTCGTCTTGGTCAATACCAGTCATCCCGGCAATATCGGTGGGGTGGCGCGAGCCATGAAAAACATGGGGTTGACGCGTCTGGTGCTGGTCGAACCGCGCGTGTTCCCGCACCACGAGGCCGATGCCCGCGCATCCGGCGCCAATGACATCCTGGAAAAAGCCCAGGTCGTCGCCACCCTGGAAGACGCCTTGGTCGGCTGCAATCTCGTGCTCGGCACCAGCGCCCGTGACCGCCGTATTCCCTGGCCGCTGCTGGACCCACGCGAGTGCGGGACCAAAGTGGTGGAGGAGGCGGCCGGTGGAGCTGAAATCGCCCTGGTGTTTGGCCGTGAAGACTCCGGCCTGACCAACGAAGAGCTGCAGCGATGTCATTACCACGTGCACATTCCATCAGACCCCGAGTTCAGCTCGCTGAACCTCGGGGCTGCGGTGCAGGTGTTAAGTTACGAAGTGCGCATGGCCTGGCTGGCCGCAGAAGGGCAGCCGAGCAAGGTTGAAAAGGATGAAGTGGCATCGACCAAAAGTGGCGAGCTGGCCACCATGGACGAGCTGGAGCGATTCTATGAACACCTGGAGCAAACCCTGGTGGCCATCGAATTCCTTGATCCGGAAAAACCACGCCACTTAATGGCGCGCTTGCGCCGCCTGTACGGGCGCAGCTCGGTCAGCCGAGCGGAAATGAATATATTGCGTGGCATCCTCACGGAAACCCAGAAAGCGGCCCGTGGTGAGCTTCTTAAGCGGAAGGATTAAAAATGTTCGAGCGTTTGCGAGAAGATATCCAAAGTGTTTTCCACCGTGACCCGGCGGCGCGCAACGCCTTTGAAGTGCTGACCTGCTATCCGGGCATGCACGCGATCTGGATCCATCGCCTGTCTGGTGCCTTGTGGAATATGGGCTGGAAATGGCTGGCGCGGCTGGTGTCGAACTTCGGTCGTTGGTTGACCGGGATTGAGATCCACCCGGGTGCCAAGGTGGGGCGTCGCTTCTTTATCGATCACGGTATGGGCATCGTCATTGGTGAGACTGCCGAGATCGGTGATGACGTGACCCTGTACCAGGGCGTGACGTTGGGCGGCACCAGTTGGAACAAGGGTAAGCGCCATCCGACGCTGGAGGATGGCGTAGTGGTGGGCGCGGGCGCCAAGGTGCTTGGTCCGTTCACTGTCGGCGCGGGTGCCAAGGTTGGCTCCAATGCTGTCGTGACCAAGGCTGTGCCGCCTGGCGCAACCGTGGTGGGTATTCCTGGCCGAATCATCGTCAAGCCGGAGGTCGGCGAAGAGCAGGAGGCCAAGCGCAAGGCCATGGCCGAGAAAATCGGTTTCGACGCCTACGGTGTCAGCGAAGACATGCCTGATCCGGTGGCGCGCGCCATCGGTCAGTTGCTTGACCACCTGCAAGCGGTGGACGGCAAGCTGGACGGTATGTGTGGAGCGCTGAAAGAGCTGGGCAGCAGCTACTGTGCGAAAGATCTGCCTGAGTTGCGCGAAGAAGACTTCGCGCAGATCAAGGACGAAGTTGCAACCAAGGCCGGCTGAAGTCTCATCACCACCACAAAACCCCTGTGGGAGGGGGCTTGTCCCTCCCACTTTTGATCTCCATTAGTCTCGGAATTCCTGCTTGGCCCTGTTCCCGCTGTTCGTTGCGACCCCATCCTGCTATGATTCGCGCGCCCTTTTTACGGGTAATCCTGACTAAAGTACTAGGTCTTATAGTTGACTTAAATACTCGGGAATCGCATACTTGCTCCCATTCTGAAACACCTTGGTACTTGTCCATGAGACTGACTACAAAAGGCCGATACGCGGTGACTGCCATGCTTGACCTGGCCTTGCACGCGCAAACTGGGCCGGTGTCCCTGGCCGATATCTCCGAGCGCCAAGGCATTTCCCTGTCCTACCTTGAGCAGCTGTTCGCCAAATTGCGTCGTAGCAATCTGGTCTCCAGCGTGCGTGGGCCGGGCGGTGGCTATCAACTGTCCCGCGACATGCAGGGCATTCAGGTAGCCCAGGTGATCGACGCGGTCAACGAATCCGTCGATGCGACCAAATGCCAGGGCCTGGGTGACTGCCACGCCGGCGACACCTGCCTGACACACCACTTGTGGTGTGACCTGAGCCTGCAGATCCATGAGTTTTTGAGTGGTATCAGCTTGGCTGATCTTGTGACTCGCCGTGAGGTGCAAGAAGTAGCCCAGCGTCAGGACCAGCGCCGTTGCAATACCAAGGCGCCGCGTCTGGACAAGATCGAAGCGTCCGCCGTCGAGTGACAGCCGCAGAGCTAACGGCACGCCAGCCAGCCTGATTTAGGAGAAAGTCCATGAAATTGCCGATTTACCTTGATTACTCAGCGACCACCCCGGTTGATCCGCGTGTCGCGCAAAAGATGAGCGAATGCCTGCTGGTCGACGGAAACTTCGGCAACCCGGCCTCCCGTTCCCACGTTTTCGGCTGGAAAGCCGAGGAAGCGGTCGAGAACGCTCGTCGCCAGGTTGCTGACCTGGTCGGTGCAGACCCGCGTGAAATCGTCTGGACCTCCGGTGCCACCGAATCCGACAACCTGGCTATCAAGGGCGCGGCGCATTTCTACGCGACCAAAGGCAAGCACCTGATCACCACCAAGATTGAGCACAAGGCTGTCCTCGACACCATGCGCCAACTGGAGCGTGAAGGTTTCGAGGTCACTTACCTCGAGCCAACCACCGACGGTATCGTCACCCCGGCCATGATCGAAGCCGCGCTGCGTGAAGACACCATCCTGGTTTCCGTGATCCACGTGAACAACGAAATCGGCACCATCAACGACATCGCGGCCATCGGCGAGCTGACTCGCTCCAAGGGCATTCTGCTGCACGTCGACGCTGCTCAGTCCACCGGCAAGGTCGACATCGACCTGTCCAAGCTGAAAGTCGACCTGATGTCGTTCTCGGCCCACAAGACCTATGGCCCTAAAGGTATCGGCGCGCTGTACGTGAGCCGTAAGCCACGCGTGCGCATCGAAGCCACCATGCACGGCGGCGGTCACGAGCGCGGCATGCGTTCAGGCACCTTGGCGACCCATCAGATCGTCGGCATGGGCGAAGCTTTCCGTGTAGCCAAGGAAGACATGGCTGCCGAAAACGTACGTATCAAGGCTCTGAGCGATCGCTTCTACAAGCAGGTCGAGAACCTTGAAGAGCTGTACATCAACGGCAGCATGACTGCTCGTGTACCGCACAACCTGAATTTGAGCTTCAACTACGTCGAAGGCGAGTCGCTGATCATGGCGCTCAAGGATCTGGCGGTGTCGTCCGGTTCGGCCTGCACCTCGGCGTCCCTTGAGCCTTCGTACGTACTGCGCGCCCTGGGCCGCAACGACGAACTGGCACACAGCTCGATCCGCTTTACGTTTGGCCGTTTCACCACCGAAGAGCAAGTCGACTACGCCGCGCAGAAAGTCTGCGAAGCCGTCAACAAGCTGCGCGTTCTGTCGCCGCTGTGGGACATGTACAAAGACGGTGTCGATATTTCCAAGATCGAGTGGGCGGCACACTAACTATAGAAGCCGCCACCCAAGCTCTGTAGGAACGTGGCGGAAAACGCAGGCGTTTTTACAGGGTTCCAGAGCGGCCCTGATGAGTGAGGATTCAGTACCATGGCTTACAGCGAAAAGGTCATCGACCACTACGAAAACCCGCGCAACGTCGGCAAGATGGATGCGGAAGACCCTGATGTCGGCACCGGCATGGTTGGCGCTCCGGCGTGCGGCGATGTGATGCGCCTGCAGATCAAGGTCAACGAAGCTGGCGTTATCGAAGACGCCAAGTTCAAGACTTACGGCTGCGGTTCGGCCATCGCCTCCAGCTCCCTGGCGACCGAATGGATGAAAGGCAAGACCCTGGATGAGGCTGTGACTATCAGCAACACCCAGCTGGCCGAAGAGCTGGCCCTGCCGCCAGTGAAAATTCACTGCTCCGTACTCGCTGAAGACGCCATCAAGGCGGCCGTTCGCGACTACAAGCAGAAGAAAGGCTTGATCTAAGCATTTGGCGACGAGTAAGGAGTCAACGATGGCTATCAGCATGACAGAAGCGGCTGCGCGGCACGTGCGACGCTCCCTGGATGGGCGCGGTAAAGGTGAGGGGATTCGTCTGGGTGTGCGCACCACGGGCTGTTCCGGCCTTGCCTATGTGCTGGAGTTCGTCGACGAGGTGGTTGAGGAAGACCAGGTGTTCGAAAGTCACGGCGAGAAAGTGATCATCGACCCTAAAAGCCTGACCTACCTGGACGGCACCGAGCTCGATTTCGTCAAGGAAGGGTTGAACGAAGGCTTCAAGTTCAACAACCCCAACGTACGCGGTGAGTGTGGCTGCGGCGAAAGCTTCAACATCTGAGGCTATTCGTGGGTACTCCTTGTCATTTCGCTTTATTCGAGCTGCAGCCGAGTTTTCGGCTGGACCTCGAGCAGCTTGCCACGCGCTACCGAGAATTGGCGCGTGGGGTGCATCCGGACCGCTTCGCTGACGCTTCCGAGCGTGAGCAACGCCTGGCGCTGGAGCAATCGGCCAGCCTCAACGAAGCCTATCAGACCCTTAAAAGTCCTCCGAAGCGCGCGCGTTACCTGCTCGCGATGAACGGTGGTGAGCTGCCGCTGGAAGTCACGGTGCACGACCCCGACTTCCTGATGCAGCAGATGCAGTGGCGCGAAGAGCTCGAAGACCTGCAGGACGAAGCCGATGTGGCAGGTGTCGCAGTGTTCAAGCGTCGTCTGAAAGTTGCCCAGGATGAGCTCAACGAAAGCTTCGCAGCTTGTTGGGACGATGCAGCGCAGCGTGAACAGGCCGAGCGCCTGATGCGGCGCATGCAGTTCCTCGACAAGCTCACCTACGAAGTGCGCCAGCTAGAAGAGCGCCTCGACGATTAACCCAGTGCTGCCCGTGATGCACGCCTGATAGACAGATAAGACCTGATTACCATGGCTCTACTGCAAATCGCCGAACCCGGCCAAAGCCCTCAACCGCACCAGCGTCGTCTGGCGGTGGGGATTGACCTGGGCACCACCAATTCCCTGGTTGCTGCCTTGCGCAGCGGCCTGTCCGAGCCGCTGCCCGACGCTGATGGCCAGGTGATCCTGCCGTCCGCCGTGCGCTATCACGCTGACCGCACGGAAGTCGGTGAGTCAGCCAAGTTGGCGGCGTCTACCGATCCTTTGAACACCGTGCTGTCGGTCAAGCGCTTGATGGGTCGTGGTCTGTCCGACGTCAAGCAATTGGGTGACCAACTGCCGTACCGCTTTGTGGGCGGCGAATCCCACATGCCGTTCATCGACACGGTCCAGGGGCCGAAAAGCCCGGTGGAAGTGTCGGCGGATATCCTCAAGGTGCTGCGCCAGCGCGCGGAAACCACCTTGGGTGGCGAACTGGTCGGTGCTGTGATCACCGTCCCGGCTTATTTCGATGATGCGCAACGCCAAGCCACCAAGGACGCGGCGAAGCTCGCCGGCCTGAACGTGCTGCGCCTGCTCAACGAGCCGACCGCGGCCGCCGTGGCCTATGGCCTGGACCAACACGCGGAAGGCCTCGTCGCCATCTACGACTTGGGCGGCGGAACCTTTGATATTTCGATCCTGCGCCTGATCGGCGGTGTGTTCGAAGTACTGGCTACCGGTGGCGATACGGCACTGGGCGGCGATGACTTAGACCACGCCATCGCGGGTTGGATCATCAGCAGCGCCGGCTTGTCGGCTGATCTGGATCCGGGCGAGCAGCGTAACTTGCTGCAAGCTGCCTGTGCAGCTAAAGAGGCGCTGACTGACGCTGCTTCTGTTGAAGTTTCCTATGGCAGTTGGTGCGCCCAGCTGACTCGTGAAGCCTTCGATTCGTTGATCGAGCCGATGGTTGCCCGCAGCCTGAAAGCCTGCCGTCGCGCCGTGCGTGATTCCGGTATCGAGCTGGAGGATGTCGGTGCCGTGGTCATGGTCGGTGGTTCCACCCGCGTTCCGCGCGTTCGCGAAGCCGTTGCCGAAGCCTTTGGCCGTCAGCCGCTGACAGAAATCGACCCGGACCAAGTGGTTGCCATCGGCGCTGCCATCCAGGCCGATACCCTGGCCGGCAACAAGCGCGATGGCGGCGAGCTGCTGCTGCTCGACGTGATCCCGCTGTCCCTGGGGCTGGAAACCATGGGCGGGCTGATGGAGAAGGTGATTCCACGTAACACCACCATCCCCGTTGCCCGCGCCCAAGATTTCACCACCTACAAAGATGGCCAGACGGCCATGATGATTCATGTGCTGCAAGGTGAGCGCGAGCTGATCAGCGACTGCCGTTCCCTGGCGCGCTTTGAATTGCGCGGTATCCCGGCCATGGTCGCGGGTGCGGCTAAGATTCGCGTGACCTTCCAGGTCGACGCCGACGGCCTGCTCAGTGTCGCGGCGCGTGAATTGGGTTCGGGCGTGGAAGCGAGCATCCAGGTCAAGCCGTCCTACGGTCTGACTGACGGCGAAATTGCCAAGATGCTCAAGGACTCGTTCCAATACGCCGGTGACGACAAGGTCGCGCGCGTGCTGCGTGAGCAGCAAGTGGATGCCCAGCGCCTGCTCGAAGCGGTGCAGGGCGCCCTTGACGCCGACGGCGAGCGTCTGCTGGATGCCGAAGAACGCATGGTTATCGACCTGCAGATGCAGGAGCTGGCCGAACTGATGAAAGGCAACGATGGTTATGCCATCGAGCAACAGACCAAGCGCTTGTCGCAGGTCACTGACGCCTTTGCCGCCCGCCGCATGGATCAGACGGTGAAAGCCGCACTGGCCGGGCGCAACCTGAATGAAATCGAGGAATAATTAATGCCGCAGGTCATTTTTCTGCCACACGCCGAGCATTGCCCGGACGGTATGGTTGTTGAGGCTGAGACCGGCAAGTCCATCCTCGAAGTTGCCCATGACAACCACATCGAGATCGAAAGTGCCTGTGGTGGTGTGTGCGCCTGCACCACCTGCCATTGTGTAATTCGCGAGGGCTTCAATAGCCTGGAAGAAGCCGATGAGCTGGAAGAGGACTTTCTTGACCGGGCCTGGGGCCTGGAGGCCACTTCTCGCCTAAGCTGTCAGGCAAAGGTCGGGACTGAAGACATCACCGTCGAAATTCCGAAATATTCGCTCAACCATGCTGCCGAAGCGCCGCACTGATTCAAGGAAGTGTCATGAGTCTTAAATGGGTTGATGTGCAAGAGATCGCTATCCTGTTGGCCGACGGCAACCCGGATATGGATCCCTATTCCCTGAATTTTGTTGCTTTGCGTGACATGGTCATGGCCTTGCCAGGCTTTGATGATGAGCGCGATCGCGGTGGCGAAAAGGTTCTGGAAGCTATCCAGACTGCCTGGAAAGAAGAACAGGACTGACGCCGCCCTTACGCAGGTTAGGCAATACCCAAGAACCCGCGTATAATTCGCGGGTTTAATTTTTCGTAAATTACCGTTTCTGGAGTTACACCATGGCTGTTCAACGTACTTTCTCCATCATCAAGCCTGACGCTGTTGCAAAAAACGTCATCGGCGAGATCACCACTCGTTTCGAAAAAGCCGGCCTGAAGGTTGTAGCTTCGAAACTCAAGCAACTGTCCAAGGCTGAAGCTGAAGGCTTCTACGCTGAGCACAGCGCTCGTGGCTTCTTCGGCGACCTGGTTGCCTTCATGATCTCCGGTCCTGTTGTTGTTCAGGTTCTGGAAGGCGAAAACGCTATCGCTCTGAACCGTGAGCTGATGGGCGCTACCAACCCTAAAGAAGCAGCTGCCGGCACCATCCGTGCTGATTTCGCTGACTCCATCGACGCCAACGCTGTACACGGTTCGGACTCCGAAGCCGCTGCTGCTCGCGAAATCTCGTACTTCTTCGCAGCTACTGAAGTAACCACTCGCTAAGCATCGGCTTAAAGAGTGAGGGTGAATCCATGACGACATCGACTGTAAAAACCAACCTGCTGGGTCTGACTCAACAGGAAATGGAAAAATTCTTCGACTCAATCGGGGAGAAGCGTTTCCGTGCCGGTCAGGTAATGAAATGGATTCACCACTTTGGCGTCGATGATTTCGACGCCATGACGAACGTCAGCAAGGCCCTGCGCGACAAGCTCAAGGCCATTGCTGAAGTGCGTGGCCCCGAAGTGGTCAGCGAGGACATCTCCAGCGACGGCACCCGTAAATGGGTGGTGCGCGTGGCGTCCGGCAGCTGCGTCGAGACCGTGTACATTCCCCAGGGCAAGCGCGGCACCTTGTGCGTTTCGTCCCAGGCAGGCTGTGCCCTGGATTGCAGTTTCTGCTCCACCGGCAAGCAAGGCTTCAATAGCAACCTTACCGCCGCCGAAGTGATCGGCCAGGTGTGGATTGCCAACAAATCTTTTGGCAGCGTCCCGGCGACCGTCGACCGTGCCATCACCAACGTGGTGATGATGGGCATGGGTGAGCCGCTGCTGAACTTCGACAACGTGATTGCGGCCATGCACCTGATGATGGACGACCTGGGCTACGGCATCTCCAAGCGCCGTGTGACCCTGTCGACCTCCGGCGTGGTACCGATGATCGATGAGCTGGCCAAGCACATCGACGTCTCCCTGGCGTTGTCGCTGCACGCACCCAATGACGCATTGCGTAACCAATTGGTGCCGATCAACAAGAAGTATCCGCTTAAGATGCTGCTCGAATCCTGCCAGCGTTACATGGCGACCTTGGGCGAGAAACGCGTGCTGACCATTGAGTACACCATGCTCAAGGACATCAACGACAAGGTCGAACACGCGGTCGAGATGATCGAGTTGCTCAAGAACACCCCGTGCAAGATCAACCTGATTCCGTTCAACCCGTTTCCACATTCTGGCTACGAGCGTCCGAGCAACAACGCCATCCGCCGTTTCCAGGATCAACTGCACCAGGCTGGCTACAACGTCACCGTGCGCACCACCCGTGGTGAAGACATCGACGCTGCCTGTGGCCAATTGGTAGGACAGGTGCTGGATCGCACCCGTCGCAGCGAACGTTATATTGCGGTGCGCGAACTGAGCGCTGCCGACGATATGCCGCAAAGCGCTGTGAATCGAACCTGAGAGAGGATCTCTATGCCCTTGCGCCTTGCGCTGCTCCTGCTTGTTACCGGTCTCCTGGCCGGGTGTATTTCATCGGGCCATGACAGCCCTATGCAAACCGGCAAGAGCCGTGACGAGGCGCGAGTTGCCTATGTGCAACTGGGGCTGGGTTACCTGCGGCAAGGCATGAGCGAACAGGCCAAGGTGCCGTTGAAAAAGGCGCTTGAGCTGGACAGTGACGATGCCGACGCCAATGCCGCACTGGCGCTGGTGTTCCAGGCCCAGGCCGAGCCTGAACTGGCCGACCGTTATTTCAATAAAGCCTTGGCCGCAAAGCCTGCCGACCCGCGGCTGCTGAACAATTACGGCAGCTTCCTGTTCGAGCAGAAGCGTTATGACCAGGCTTCCCGCTATTTCCAGCAAGCATCCTCCGACGTCCTCTACCCAGAGCGTTCGCGGGTGTTCGAGAACCTTGGGGTGACCTCGATGCGCCTCGGCCAGCGCGACAGCGCACGCCAGCAACTGGAAAAAGCCCTGCATTTGAACGGTCATCAGCCACGAGCGCTGCTCGAAATGGCTGAGTTGTCTTACGAAGACAGGCATTATGTGCCGGCACGTGACTATTACGAGCGTTTTAGCCTGCTCAGCGGGCAAAATGCACGTAGTCTATTGCTCGGTGTGCGCCTGGCGACGGTTCATGAAGAACGCGACACGGCCGCACGTTTTGGCCAGCAACTCGAACGACTCTATCCCGGTACGCCGGAATATCAGCAATACCTGTCGGAGCAATGATGAAAGCGGCGCACCCGGAAGTTGTAGCAGCTAATCGCGTAAACCCAGGCGACACCTTGCGTCAGGCCCGCGAAAGCAATGGTTGGTCGCTGGCGGAAGTGGCCCTCAAGCTCAATTTGACCACCACGTCCCTGGGCAACCTTGAGGCCGGCGCATTCGACAAGCTGCCTGGGCATACCTTCGCCCGCGGCTACATTCGCGCCTACGCCAAATTGCTGGGCATTGACCAAGCCATATTGGTCCAGCAATTCGATCAATTCACCGGTACCGACTCCCAGGGTAGCAATGTCCATGGCTTGGGTCGTATTGAAGAACCGGTGCGGGTTTCCCACACGATCCTACGTATTGTCAGCCTCTTGCTGCTGATCGCCGTGATCGGCGGCGGTTTTGTCTGGTGGCAAGACCAGGCTTCCCAGCGCAGCAAGGACCTGACCAGCAACGCGATGGAGCACGTCGAAGTCGAGAGCGCCGACGGCACAACCCAGATTCATCCGTTGGACGAGCCGGAAGACCAGGCCGTGGCCCAATCCCAGACGGCTCCTGAAGCCCCGGCCACCACCGAGCAGTCCGAACCTGAAACCGCTCAGGCCCCTATCGCTGCCGTACCGGCCCCAGTCACACCGGCCGCGCCAGCGGCTCCGGTTGCCCAGGCTCACACACCAGCCGCTCCGGCCCCGGCCCCAGTGACTACAGCGCCAGCCGCCCCGGCAGCCTCGACTATTTCACCGCCCACCACCCCTGCGTTGATCGCCGGTGACGGGCGTGTACAAGTTACCTTCGTTGCTGACTGCTGGACGCAAGTCACCGATGGCAACGGCAAAGTGCTGGTCAGTGGTCTCAAGCGTAAGGGAGATACGCTCGATCTGGGCGGCAAGCCTCCTTTGACGCTGCGTCTGGGCTTTGCCCGTGGCGCGCAAGTGGCCTACAACGGCCAGCCTGTGGACGTGGCGCCGTTCACCAGTGGCGAGACTGCTCGCCTGAAGTTGGGACAATAGTCATGCACGGCGAATCTCCAATCAAACGTCGCGTATCGCGCAAGATCTGGGTCGGTTCGGTGCCGGTGGGTGGTGATGCCCCCATCGCGGTACAGAGCATGACCAACAGCGACACCAATGATGTCGCCGCCACCGTTGCCCAGATCAATCGTCTGGAAGCGGCCGGGGTAGACATCGTGCGGGTATCCGTCCCGGACATGGATGCTGCCGAAGCTTTCGGTCGCATCAAGCAGTTGGTCAAGGTGCCGCTGGTCGCCGACATTCACTTCGACTACAAGATCGCCCTGCGCGTGGCCGAACTGGGTGTCGATTGCCTGCGTATCAACCCGGGCAACATCGGTCGTGAAGACCGTGTGCGCGCCGTGGTGGATGCGGCCCGTGATCGCGGGATCCCGATCCGTATCGGCGTCAACGCCGGTTCCCTGGAAAAAGACCTGCAAAAGAAGTACGGCGAACCCACTCCGGCAGCGCTGGTTGAGTCGGCACTGCGCCACGTTGAACACCTGGAACGCCTGAACTTCCAGGACTTCAAGGTCAGCGTAAAGGCCTCCGACGTGTTCATGGCGGTCGAAGCCTACCGCCTGCTGGCCAAGGAAATCGTGCAACCGTTGCACCTGGGCATCACCGAAGCCGGCGGTTTGCGCTCAGGCACAGTGAAATCTGCGGTGGGTCTCGGTATGCTGCTCGCCGAAGGGATTGGCGATACTATCCGCATCTCGTTGGCGGCAGACCCGGTAGAGGAAGTGAAAGTCGGCTACGACATTCTCAAATCCCTGCGCTTGCGTTCCCGCGGTATCAACTTCATTGCCTGTCCGAGCTGCTCGCGGCAGAACTTCGACGTGGTGAAAACCATGAACGACCTGGAGTTGCGACTCGAAGACCTGCTGGTCCCGCTGGATGTTGCAGTGATCGGCTGTGTGGTCAATGGCCCGGGTGAAGCCAAGGAAGCCCATGTGGGCTTGACCGGCGGCACACCGAACCTGATTTACATCGACGGTAAGCCGTCGCAGAAGTTAACGAATGACAATCTGGTGGATCAGCTGGAAAAGCTGATCCGCGAGAAAGCGGCCGAAAAGGTCGCCGCTGACGCAGCGCTGATCGCTCGCGGCTGATTGAACGAATTTAAGGATTTGATGTGAGCAAGTCTCTGCAAGCCATTCGTGGCATGAACGACATCCTGCCGGAGCAAACGCCGCTGTGGCGCTACTTCGAGAGCACGGTCGCGCGCCTGCTGGATAACTACGGTTACAAGCAGATCCGCATGCCGATCGTCGAATTCACCGAGCTGTTCAAGCGCTCCATCGGTGAAGTGACCGACATCGTCGAAAAAGAGATGTACACCTTTGAAGACCGTAACGGCGACTCCCTGACCTTGCGTCCGGAAGGTACCGCCGCGTGCGTGCGCGCCTTGCTCGAACATGGCCTCACCGGTGGCGGCCAGCCGCAGAAGCTGTGGTACATCGGTCCGATGTTCCGTCACGAGCGCCCACAGAAAGGCCGTTATCGCCAGTTCCACCAGATCGGCCTGGAAGTCTTCAATCTCGACGGCCCGGACATCGATGCCGAGTTGATCGTGCTGACCTGGCGCCTGTGGGGCATGCTGGGTATCCGCGATGCGGTCAAGCTTGAGCTCAACAGCCTGGGCACCAGCGAATCCCGGGGCCGCTACCGCGAAGCCCTGGTGGAATTCCTGTCCGCCCACCTGGACAAGTTGGACGAAGACAGCCAGCGCCGTCTGAAAACCAACCCGTTGCGCGTGCTGGACACCAAGAACGCCGACACGCAAGCCGTACTGGTCGACGCGCCGAAAATGGCCGACTACCTGGACGACGAGTCCCGCACGCACTTCGAGGGCCTCAAGGCCCGCCTGGATGCGGCCGGTATTCCCTACGTGATCAACCCGAAGCTGGTGCGTGGTCTCGATTACTACAGCAAGACCGTGTTCGAGTGGGTCACCGACAAACTCGGCGCCCAGGGCACTGTGTGTGCAGGCGGCCGTTACGACGGCTTGGTCGAGCAAATGGGCGGCAAGCCGACCACCGGCGTAGGTTTTGCCATGGGCATCGAGCGGCTGATCCTGCTGCTGGAAACCCTGGAGCAGGTTCCGGAAGAAATCTCCCGTCAGGTGGATGTGTACCTGTGCGCCTTTGGCGAGGCCGCCGAACTGGCCGCCCTGGCCCTGAGCGAAAAAGTACGTGACCAGTTGCCCAACCTGCGCCTGCAGATCAATGCCGGCGCAGGCAGCTTCAAGAGCCAGTTCAAAAAGGCCGACAAGAGCGGTGCGCTGTACGCGCTGATCCTCGGCGATGACGAGTTGGCCCAGCAAGTGATAGGTTTCAAACCCCTGCGTGGTCAGGGCGAGCAACAGAACATTGCCTTTGATGCGCTCGCCGCACACTTGGCCACCTGCGTCGTGCAGGGTTGAAGCTGTCGAACAGCCGAATTTAGCGATTAAGGAGTATTGGGGTGTCGAGTACTGATGATGAGCAACTGGCCGAGTTCAAGGACTGGTGGCAGCGTAACGGCAAGCCTCTGGTTACCGGCGGCCTGCTGGCTTTAGTGGTGGTGTTCGGCTGGCAAGCCTGGACCAAGTATCAGGCCAACCAATCCCAAGGCGCCTCGATCGTTTATCAGCAATTGCTGGAAACCACCCTGACGCCGGACGGCAAGCCTGATCCTGCGCAAGTGGCGGACCTGGCTGGCAAACTGAAGAACGAATTCGGCGGCAGCACCTACGCCCAATACGGCAGCCTGTTCGTCGCGAAAGTCGCGGTCGATACCGGCAAGCTGGATGACGCCGCTGCAGAACTGAAGGCCATCGCCGACAAACCGACCAACCCGACCCTGGGTGAAATCGCACGTCAGCGCCTGGCACAGGTCCTGGCGGCACAGAACAAGGCTGACGAAGCACTCAAACTGCTCGACGGCGATGCGGACAAGGCATTTGTAGCCACTCGCGAAGAGCTCAAGGGCGACCTGTTGGTCCAATTGGGTCGTACCGACGAAGCCAATGCTGCGTACAAGAAAGCCAAGGCGGCGCTGTCTGATGAAGCGGCGGTCGGTGGCTTACAAATCAAGCTGGACGACTTGGCCAAAGGGGATGCGTGACGTGATCCGTTGGAAACATGCAGCATTGCTGGCTCTGGCCGTTCTGGCCGCGGGTTGCAGCAGCAACAGTAAAAAAGAACTGCCTCCGGCCGAGCTGACCAGCTTCAAGGAAGAAGTCGTCCTGCAAAAGCAATGGAGCCGCTCCATCGGTGACGGCCAGGGCGAGACCTACAACATGTTGGTGCCGGCAATCGACGGTGACAACATTGTGGCCGCTGACGTGACCGGCGTAGTGATCTCCATGGATCGCATGAACGGCGACGTGAAGTGGAAGAAAGACCTTGAATTGCCAGTGTCCGGCGCCGTAGGCGTGGGGTACGGCATGGTCATGCTCGGCACGCTCAAGGGTGAAGTCGTGGCGCTGGACTCCAGCACCGGTGAAGAGAAATGGCGCGCTCGCGTGACCAGTGAAGTCCTCGCACCGCCTGCCACCAACGGCGATATCGTCGTGGTGCAAACCCAGGACGACCGTGTGATCGGCCTGGACGCCAGCACTGGCGAGCAGCGTTGGTTGTACGACAGCACCCCTGCGGTGCTGACCCTGCGCGGTACCAGTGGTCCGGTTGTGACCAACAATCTGGCCGTTGCAGGCCTGTCGACCGGTAAAGTGGTCGCCCTTGACACCAAGAACGGCGTGCCGGCTTGGGAAACCCGTGTGGCCATCCCACAAGGTCGTTCCGAGCTGGATCGCGTAGTGGACATCGACGGTGGCTTGCTGCTGTCGGGTGAAACCCTCTACGTCGCGACTTACCAGGGCCGCGTTGCCGCGCTGGACCTGCAGAGCGGCCGTGTTAACTGGCAGCGTGATGCTTCCAGTTATGCGGGTGTCGCCCAAGGGTTTGGCAGCGTCTACGTAAGCCTATCGTCCGGCACCGTTGAAAGTGTCGACGAGCGTTCCACCACTGCACTGTGGAGCAACGACTCCCTGGCCCGTCGTCAACTGTCGGCCCCGGAAGTGTTCTCCAGCTACGTAGCGGTCGGCGACTTCGAAGGCTACCTGCACCTGCTGAGCCAGGTGGATGGTCGTTTTGTAGGTCGTGAGCGTATCGACAGCGATGGCCTGCGTGCCCGTCCGCTGGTCGTGGGTAACATGCTTTATGTGTTTGGCAACAGCGGCAAGCTGGAAGCCCTGACCATCAAGTAAAGGTTTGACTATGCTTGGGGTAAAACCCAGGCGGCCCCGCTTCGGCGGGGCATGCGGCATTTGAATATGCTGCCCCGAGCACCAGCCGCTGCCTTGCAGCGGCTTTTGTATTTTCTGAAATAACGAAGTGGAGAGCCGCATGGTTCCCGTAATCGCCCTGGTGGGCCGACCTAACGTCGGCAAGTCCACCTTGTTCAACCGCCTGACCAGGACTCGCGACGCCATTGTCGGCGACTTGTCCGGTTTGACCCGTGATCGCCAATACGGTGAGGCAAAGTGGCAAGGGCGCTCCTACATTATTGTCGACACCGGTGGTATCTCCGGTGATGAGCATGGCATGGACGAAAAGATGGCCGAGCAGTCTCTGCTGGCCATTGAAGAAGCCGATGTCGTGTTGTTCCTGGTGGACGCCCGCGCGGGCTACACCGCTGCCGACCAGATGATTGGCGAGCACCTGCGCAAGCGCAACAAGCGTTCCTATCTGGTCGCCAACAAGATCGACAACATCGATCCTGAGGCGGCCCGTGCCGAATTCAGCCCGATGGGCCTTGGCGACGCGATCCCGGTCGCGGGTGCCCACGGTCGCGGCATCACCCAGATGCTGGAAATCGCCCTGCGCGACTTCCCTAAGGATGACGCCGAGGAAGAAGAAGGCGAAGAAGAGATCGTTGCCGAAGGCGAGGAAGCCAAGCGCATTCCTGGCCCTAGTGAAAAAGACGGTATCAAGATCGCGATCATCGGTCGCCCGAACGTGGGCAAGTCGACCCTGGTCAACCGTATGCTCGGTGAAGACCGTGTAATCGTCTACGACCAGCCCGGCACCACCCGCGACAGTATCTACATCCCGTTTGAGCGTAACGACGAGAAGTACACGCTGATCGACACCGCCGGTGTGCGCAAGCGCGGCAAGATCCACGAGGAAGTTGAAAAGTTCTCCGTGGTGAAAACCCTGCAGGCGATCAAAGACGCCAACGTGGTGATCTTCGTGATGGACGCCCGCGAAGGCGTGGTGGACCACGATCTCAACCTGCTGGGCTTTGCCCTCGAAGCGGGTCGTGCCCTGGTCATCGCGATCAACAAGTGGGACGGCATGACGCCGAGCGAGCGCGATTTCGTCAAGATCGAGCTGCAGCGCCGCCTGTTCTTCGTCGAATTCGCCGATATTCACTTTATCTCGGCCCTGCACGGCACGGGTGTGGGCAACCTCTACGCCTCCGTACAGAACTCGTTCAAGTCTGCCGTGACCCGCTGGCCGACCAACCGTCTGACCCAGATCCTCGAAGACGCCGTTGGCGAGCACGCGCCGCCGATGGTCAACAACCGTCGGATCAAACTGCGTTACGCCCACTTGGGTGGTGCCAACCCGCCGATTATCGTGATCCACGGTAACCAGATCGAGAAGGTGCCCAAGTCCTACGTGCGTTACCTGGAAAACACCTACCGCCGTGTCTTGAAACTGGTCGGTACGCCGATCCGCATCGAGTTCAAGGGTGGCGAGAACCCATACGAAGGCAACAAGAACACGCTGACGGACCGTCAGGTGAACAAGAAGCGTCGTTTGATGACTCACCACAAGAAGGCCGACAAGAAGCGCCGCGACAAGAAATAGCAGCCGCTTCACGTTGTAAGCTACAAGCCGCAAGAGAGGGCTCCTTTGGAGCCCTTTTTTGTGCCTGGCGGTTTGTCGCTTGACCTGCTTGCAGCTTGCAGCTTAAAACTTGCAGCTCACCTGCAGGGGCCTCCGATGATCACCAGCAAGCTGCCAAATGTCGGCACGACCATTTTCACCACCATGTCGCAACTCGCTGCCGAAACCGGCGCGCTCAACCTGTCCCAGGGGTTTCCCGACTTCAACGGCCCTCAGGCGTTGCTCGATGCCGTGGGCAAACATGTTGCCAGCGGGCATAACCAATATTCCCCCATGACCGGCCTGCCGGCCCTGCGTCAGCAAGTGGCGGCCAAGATTGCCCGCAGCTATGGCGCCGCGCTCAGCCCTGACAGTGAAGTGACCATCACCCCCGGTGCCACTGCTGCGATCTTCTGCGCCATCCAGGCAGTGATTCGCAGTGGCGATGAAGTCATTGTGTTTGACCCCTGCTACGACAGCTATGAGCCCTCGGTCGAGTTGGCCGGTGGTCGCTGCGTGCATGTGCAACTGAGCCTGCAGGGCTTTGCATTGGACTTCGAGAAGATCAAGGCCGCGCTGTCGCCACGCACGCGCATGATCATCCTTAACACCCCGCACAACCCAACCGGCGCGCTGATCAGTCGTGCCGAGCTCGATCAATTGGCGGCATTGATCCGCGACCGCGATATCTACCTGGTCAGCGACGAGGTCTACGAGCACCTGGTATTCGACGGTGTGTCCCACGTCAGCGTGTTGGCGCACGAAGAGCTGTACCAGCGGGCGTTCGTGGTCAGTTCCTTCGGCAAGACCTACCATGTCACCGGCTGGAAAACCGGTTACGTCGTCGCGCCACCGGCCCTGACGGCGGAACTGCGCAAGGTGCATCAGTACGTCAACTTCTGTGGCGTGACCCCGTTGCAGTTCGCGTTGGCTGACTTTATGGCCGAACACCCGGAACACGTCGACGAACTACCGGCGTTCTACCAGGCCAAACGCGACCTGTTCTGCGACCTGCTGGCGCCGTCGCGCTTCCACTTTACCCGGGTGACCGGAACCTACTTCCAGTTGGTCGACTACTCACAAATACGCCCGGACCTGGATGACGTCGCCATGTCCCTGTGGATGACCCGCGAACACGGCGTGGCGACCATCCCTGTCTCAGTGTTCTACCAGAGCCCACCGCAAGGCCAGCGCCTGGTGCGGCTGTGTTTTGCCAAGCGTGAGGAGACGCTGCGACAAGCAGCGGAAAAACTATGCGTGATCTGACTGCATTGCCTGACCTGACGATCGCCCTGGTCCAGACCACCCTGGCCTGGCATGACCGCCAGGCCAACCTTGAGCATTTCGAAGGCCTGCTGGAACAAGCCCGCGGCGCCGATCTGATCGTGCTGCCGGAGATGTTCACCACTGGTTTTTCCATGGAGTCGCAAACCCTCGCCGAGCCGGAAAACGGTGTGACCCATCGTTGGCTGCAAACTCAGGCGGCGAAGTACGACGCGGTGATCACCGGCAGCGTGATCATCCAGGCCGCCGACGGCAGCCACCGCAACCGCTTGCTCTGGGCGCGACCGGATGGTGAGGTGTGGCATTACGACAAGCGCCACCTGTTCCGCATGGCCGGTGAGCACGATCACTACACGCCCGGCGAGCGTCAGGTGCAGTTTGAGTTGAAGGGCTGGCGTATTCGTCCGCTGATTTGCTACGACCTGCGCTTCCCGGTGTGGAGTCGGGATGCCCAGGACACGGACTTGCTGCTGTACACCGCCAATTGGCCGGGAGCGCGGCGCCAACATTGGAACCGGTTGTTGCCGGCGCGGGCTATCGAGAACCTGTGCTACGTGGCAGCGGTGAATCGAGTAGGCACCGACGGTAAGGGCTTTGCCTACACCGGCGATAGCCAGGTGCTGGATTTCCAGGGCGAGAGCCTGCTGAGTGCGGGGGAGGCCGACGGCGTGTTCCAGGTGTGCCTGGGCGCGGCTGAACTGGCGGCGTATCGCACTAAGTTTCCGGCGAACCTGGATGCAGATAGCTTTCAGTTTGTCTGACACACCGCTATCGGGGACAAGCCCCCGATGAGTCCCTGACAGGCAACCCAAATCTGAAACTCAATAAAAAAGGCCCCTGGGTTCTCACCCAGGGGCCTTCTGTATGACGGCGAAGGTTACGCCGCTTTCGCTTCCTGCTGGCTCAACGAACGGTTCAGTGCACTGAACAGTGCCTTGAAGCTCGCCGTGGTGATGTTTTCATCAATGCCCACACCATGCACCGGACGTTCACCGTTCACACGCAGTTCGATATAGGCCGCTGCCTTGGCATTGGTGCCCGCGCCGATCGCATGTTCGTTGTAGTCCATGATTTCCACACCAATCGGCAGGCCGGCCACCAGGGCTTCCAGCGCGCCATTGCCTTTGCCTTTCCAGTGCAGGTTGGTTTCGCCCTGGCCCTTGCCCGAGACTTCCACTTCGACAAAGCTGTTGCCGTTTTCTTCCTGCAGGCGATGGCTGACCAGCGCGTACGGGGTGTTGGCCTGCAGGTATTCGCGCTGCAGCAAGGCGTAGATCTGCGGTGCAGTCATTTCCAGGCCCACGCGGTCGGTTTCGGCCTGGACCACCTGGCTGAACTCGATCTGCATGCGGCGTGGCAAGCTGATGTCGTATTCCTGCTCCAGCAAGTAGGCGATGCCGCCTTTGCCCGACTGGCTGTTCACCCGAATCACCGCCTCGTAGCTGCGACCGATATCGGCTGGGTCGATCGGCAAGTACGGCACTTCCCACAGCGCATCATCTTTCTGTTGGGAGAAGCCTTTGCGGATCGCGTCCTGGTGAGAACCGGAGAAAGCGGTGTGCACCAGGTCGCCGACGTATGGATGACGTGGATGTACCTGGATCTGGTTGCACTCCTCGACGACTTTACGCACGCCGTCAATATCGGAGAAATCCAGTTGCGGGTCGAGGCCCTGGGTGTACATGTTCAACGCCACGGTGACGAGGTCGACGTTACCGGTGCGCTCGCCGTTGCCGAACAGGCAACCTTCGACACGGTCTGCGCCGGCCATCAGGCCCAGTTCAGTGGCGGCTACACCGGTGCCACGGTCGTTGTGGGTGTGCAGGCTGATGATCACGCTGTCACGACGATTGATATGGCGACCGAACCACTCGATCTGGTCGGCATAGATGTTCGGCGTAGCGCACTCGACGGTGGCTGGCAGGTTGAGGATCATCTTGTGCTCAGGCGTCGGGTTCCACACCTCGATCACCGCATCGCAGACTTCCTTGGCGAACTCCAATTCGGTAGCGCTGAAGGTCTCCGGCGAGTACTCGAAGGTCCACTGGGTTTCGGGCTGCTGGGCGGCGTATTTGACGAACAGCTTGGCCGCATTGACCGCGATGGCCTTGATCCCGTCCTTGTCCTGGTTGAACACGATGCGGCGGAACGACGGCGAGGTGGCGTTGTACAGATGCACGATGGCCTTTTTGGCGCCGCGCAGGGATTCGAAGGTACGTGCGATCAGGTCTTCACGACCCTGGGTCAGCACCTGGATGGTGGTGTCCTCGGGGATGTGGTTGTCTTCGATCAGGGTACGCACGAAGTCGAAATCGGTTTGCGATGCGGCCGGGAACGAGGCCTCGATCTCTTTCACGCCGACGGCGACCAGGGTCTTCCAGAAGCGCAGCTTTTTCACCGCGTCCATGGGCTCGATCAGCGATTGGTTGCCATCACGCAGGTCGGAGCTGCACCAGATCGGCGCGCTGGTGATGGTTTTGGAAGGCCAGGTGCGATCCGGGATATCAATGGTCGGAAACGCGCGGTACTTCGAAGACGGGTCTTTGAGCATGCTCATCGGGAAATCCTTTGTTGTAGGGGCCGAGAAAAGGCGGCCTGCCGTAGAACTGTTTTTAGGGATAAAGCTTAAAGACGAGGCAGATCGATTCAGCCTGGCAGTCGTGCGCTGACAAGGCACAGGCTGCGGTGCTGGCGGAGCTGAATGAGGGTGTGAGAGGTTTTCATAAGCTCAACCCTAACCGCCGGGGTGAAAGATGGCAAGCAGTCGCTAAAAATTGAGAGAAGTTCTTTTATCTGTGTATGAAACGGGATTTTATGCTTGGGAATTGCGCCAGGGCTAGATTAAATTGCGCGACCGTTATCGGGCGCGCAATCGCTTCATTCACGGTTGGAAGGCCCCGATGAAAATCGCCGGGTCGACTCGCGCATCGTTCAGGCTGACATTCCAATGCATATGCGGCCCGGTCGCGCGGCCGGTCGCGCCGACCTTGCCCACCACAGCACCGCGCGCCAGTTGCTGGCCGACCTTCACGTCGATCTTCGACATGTGGCAGAACATGCTGATAAAGCCCTGGCCATGGTCGACGAACACGGTGTTGCCGTTAAAGAAATAGTTGCCTACCAGAATCACCTTACCGTTCGCCGGCGTCTTGATCGGCGTGCCGGCCGGCACTGCGAAGTCCAGGCCCGAATGGGGATTGCGCTCTTCACCGTTGAAGAAGCGACGCACGCCGAACTTGCTCGACAGCGGTCCGTTCACCGGTTTGTCCAGCACCAGGTTGCTCGGCACGTTCGGGCTGAAACTGCGATAGGCCTTGAGCTGCACGGCCAACTCGCCCTCGATGCGCTTGAGTTGCGCCGGGTCCGGGTTGACCTGGCTCTTGTTCTTCAAGGTGATGCGTTGCTCGGGGTACTTCTTGTAACCAACGATAAACGGCAGGGTGCGCCCGCCGCTGCTGATGCGCTCGTTGCCCGGCTTGACCGTCAGCGGAATACCGACAATCGCCAGCCAGTTGTCTTGCTCCTTCACCACCAGCACCGGTTTGCCTTGGTACGTGGCTTTCGGCGCTGCGGCGGCGGGTCCCAGTTCGACCACGGCAACACCACCCGGCACGGGTTTGTTGAGGGTGCGGGTGATGTAGCTGTCGGCATGGGCATTAAAGGCAAGGCATAGCAGCATCAACAGGCTGAATAAACGTGGCATCGATCAATCCAGTAGCGAAAGGGTAACGGGTGTCAGGTGGTTGTCTTCCACCCGCACTTGCAATTGACCTTCACCGAGGCGCGCGGTGAGGCGTTGGCCGGTGTGGGTTTGCGCGGCGTTGCGGATGGCCTGGCCACGTTCGTCGAGCAAAATGCTGTAGCCACGGCCCAGGGTCGCCAGCGGGCTGACCACCTGCAACGTCTGCACTTGGCTTTGCAGTTGCAGGCGACGCGCCTTGAGGCCTTCGCGCATGGCACGCGGCAGGCGTTCGGCGAGGCTGTCGAGGCGCTGGCGCAGCAGGGCCAACTGGCGGCCTGGATGCTGGCCGGCGAGGCGGGTTTCCAGGCGGATCAGGCGTTCGCGACGGGTATTGAGGCTGCGCTCGAAGGCGCGGCGCAGGCGCATATCCAGGTCATCCAGGCGCTGGGCCTGCTGGCGCAGACGTTCGCCGGGGTGCCGCAGGCGCCGGGCCATGCCTTCCAGGCGCAGGCGGTCGTGGGTCAGGCGATTGCGCATCAGCATCACCAGGCGGCGATGCAGGTTTTCCACCTGGCGCACCAGGTGGCTGGCGTCCGGTGCCAGCAACTCGGCGGCGGCAGACGGGGTAGGCGCGCGCACGTCCGCCACAAAGTCGCTGATGGACACATCGGTCTCATGGCCGACGGCGCTGACGATCGGCGTCACGCAAGCGTCCACCGCACGGGCCACGGCCTCTTCGTTGAAGCACCAGAGGTCCTCCAGGGAGCCACCGCCACGGGCCAGGATCAGCGCGTCAAAGCCTCGGGCGTCCGCCAGCTTCAACGCCCGCACAATCTGCGGGATCGCTTCGCGGCCTTGCACGGCGGTAGGGATCAATGTCAGCTCGACGTTCGGCGCGCGACGACGGAACACGCTGATGATGTCGCGGATCACCGCACCCGTGGGCGAACTGATAATGCCGATGCGGCGCGGGTGGGCCGGCAGCGGCACCTTGCGCTCGGCGCTGAACAGGCCTTCGGCGCTGAGCTTTTCCTTCAGGGCATCGAAGGCCAGGCGCAGCGCACCATCGCCGGCGGGTTCGACGGTATCGAGGATCAACTGGTAGTCGCCCCGGCCCTCGAACAGCGAGACCTTGCCGCGCACCTTCACCGCCAGGCCATCCTTCAGCGCCTGGCGCACCCGAGCGGCATTGTTGCGAAACAACGCACACCGCACCTGGGCGCCGCTGTCCTTGAGGGTGAAGTACACGTGGCCGGAGGCCGGGCGGGCGAGGTTGGAGATCTCGCCTTCGACCCAGATATTGGTGAACACGTCTTCCAGCAACACCCGCGCGCGGCCGTTGAGTTGGCTGACAGTCAGGACTTCGCGGTCGAGGCCCAAGCGGGCAAAAGGATCTTTAATCATGGGCGGCAGTTTATAGGCATTCGCGCAAGGTTTGACAGAATTGCTCCACCAGCGCGCTCGGTGATGGCGGGCAGGCCAGGGCCACGGTGCTCAGGCAGTCCGGGTCGGCCAGGGGCAAAAAGTGCACGTCGGCCGGGGCGATGTCCTGCATGGACGTTGGCAGCAAGGCTATACCGAAGCCGGCCTGGATCAACTGCAACTGTGTAGTCTTGCGTGACATCACCCGCGCGGCCTTGGGGAAAAATCCCGCACGCATGCACAGCTCGGCCGACAGATAACTCAGGCCGCCGCGCTGGGGATGGGGGATAGAGATAAACACCTCGTCCCTCAATTGCCCCAGTTCGACGGGAGCCCGGTTGCGTGCCAGCGCATGATTCGCAGGCACGGCCAGCAGCAGTTGCTCACTGTATAAGGGCATGACCCGCACACCGTCGCGCTGGCGCAACACGGGCAAGCGCAGCACCCCGACATCCAGGCGACCGTCGGTAATTTCTTCCAACTGCGCTTCGGAGGACAGTTTGGCGATATCCATCGACACGCCGGGACAGCGTTCCAGCCAAGTGCTGATGCCTTGCAGTAACGGGCCGCTCATCGGCACGGTGCTCGAATGGCTCAGGCGCAGGGTGCCTAGTTGGCCATTGCCGACCTGGGTCGCCATTTCACTGGCCTTGTGCAGCTCACCCAGCAGGTTGCGCGCCCGAGGATAAAAGGCTTCGCCGGCAGCGGTCAGCCGGGGCTGGCGCGCGGTGCGTTCAAACAGCGGGGTTTGCAGTTGGATTTCCAGCTCCTTGATCTGCCGGCTCAGGGCCGACTGCGCGACAAACAAACGTTCGGCGGCAGCGCTGAAGCTGCCGCTGTCGGCGATTTCGACGAAGTAACGCAGTTGGCGGGTGGAAATCACGCGTCATGCCTTTTCGAGATGGGTGGAGGGCTTTGAAGATATTAGTCGCAACCCTCGCCGCTGGCTAAAGTGATGGCTATCTCCTACAAGGAATACCCCATGAGCCCGGTTGAGCTGATGAGTCAGTGGTCGTTTGGCGGTGTCGATTGGCTGGTGATCGGCCTGGGCATCGTCGTGGCCTATATCGTGTTTGGCATCGCGGGATTCGGCACGGCGTTGGTGGCCGGGCCGGTCCTGCTTGTGTTTATGCCCCTGTCGAAAATCATCCCGCTGCTGGTGCTGCTGGATTTTGTCGCGGCGTTTGGTGGCCTGCTGCAAACGCGACGAGAGGTGAACAAGCCGGAGCTGCTGCGATTGCTGCCGTGCATGGCGATTGGCTGCACCCTCGGCGTGGTGTTTTTGCTCAATCTGCATTCGGATCTGTTGCTGCTGTTGATGGGGCTGTTTATCAGCGCCTATGCGATTTACAGCCTGGCGGTGAAAACCCGGCCCACGCAAATGGCGGCGGGGTGGTCGATCCCGATGGGCACCGTGGGCGGGCTGTTTGGGGCGTTGTTCGGCAGTGGTGGCTTTTTATATGCAATCTATCTGAACAGCCGCTTGCCCAAGGACGCGGCACGCGCCACCCAAAGCGCGCTGATCAGTTGCAGTACGGTGGTGCGCCTGAGCCTGTTCCTGATCGCCGGGGTGTATGCTGATTTGCCGCTGCTGATGTTGGCACTCTGCCTGTTGCCCGCAATGATCCTGGGGCTGTGGTGTGGGCGCAGGCTGACGATGCGCATGTCTCGTGAGGCCTTCGTTCGGTTGGTGACCTGGCTGGTATTGGCCAGTGGCATTGCATTGATTGGGCGGTACTTGAGCACTTGACCTGATTTCTTCAGGGATTAAGCTGCCGTCCTCCCGGGCCCGCGATGGGGCCAGAAGCCACACCGCAGGACTCTCATGAATTCCCAAAGCATCCTTGTCCCGAAAATCTCCACCTTGCCTGTCCACGAACCCCGCGCCCGGGCGATCGTGCGTTGGCTGGTGCGCAAGAACATCATCAAGGAAGAACTGACCACCTGTGGCCGCACCGGCAACCGCATGGCCTACGCCCTGGCCGATGGCGCCCGCGCCGTGGTGCTGCACCCCGAAGCGCTGCCGTTCAACGAGCCGGTCAATGGCCTGGAGATCATCTACAAGCGCTGCATCTACACCCCGGCCAAGGGCTTTCTCGAAGAAGCCGGCTGCCCGGAATGCCTCAAGGAAGTCGGCGAGGCGTTGTTCGAAAGCCTGGAAGACTGGATGCCCGGCCACACCGACAACTTCACCTGCCCGCTGTGTGGGCATGAAGATGACATCAATGGGTTTCTGTTCTTGCAGGAGTGCGGGTTTTCCAACCTGGGGTTCATCTTCAACAACTGGGCGGAGGCGGGGTTCAAGCAGAGCTTTATCGACGAATTCGCCGATTGGCTGGACCAGAAGATCAGCTGGGTCAAAGTCGAGCTGTAGCCCTTCTATCACTATTCCCAAATATGTCAGAGTTTTACATTGAGACCTGGGGGGTGTCTGAGTATAATGGCGCGCTTCCATTTTCCCGCTCGGGAGCCCCCGCGATGCTGCGTATCAGCCAAGAAGCTCTGACATTCGACGACATTCTCCTAGTGCCCGGTTATTCCGAGGTGCTTCCTAACGAAGTCAGTCTCAAGACCCGCCTAACCCGTGGCATCGAGCTGAATATTCCCCTGGTTTCCGCTGCCATGGACACCGTCACTGAAGCCCGTTTGGCAATCGCCATGGCTCAGGAAGGCGGCATCGGCATCATCCACAAGAACATGACCATCGAGCAGCAAGCTGCCGAAGTGCGCAAGGTCAAGCGTTACGAAGCCGGTGTGGTGAAAGATCCGATCACCATCGAAGCCGACGCTACCGTGCGTGATCTGTTCGACCTGACCCGCCTGCACAACATCTCCGGCGTTCCGGTACTGCACGATGGCGACCTGGTCGGCATCGTCACTTCCCGTGACGTGCGTTTCGAGAACCGTCTTGAAGTCACCGTCCGCGAAGTGATGACGCCTAAAGAGCGCCTCGTGACTGTCAAGGAAGGCGCCGACAAGAACGATGTGCGCGAACTGCTGCACAAGCACCGCATCGAGCGCGTGCTGATCGTCGACGACAAATTCGCCCTCAAAGGCATGATGACCGTCAATGACATCGAAAAAGCCAAGGCTTACCCGCTGGCCAGCAAGGACGACCAAGGTCGTCTGCGCGTCGGCGCTGCGGTCGGTACCGGCAAAGACACTGGCGACCGCGTAGCGGCCCTGGTGGCTGCCGGCGTTGACGTGGTAGTGGTCGACACTGCCCACGGTCACTCCAAAGGCGTGATCGACCGCGTTCGCTGGGTCAAGCAGAACTTCCCTGACGTGCAGGTGATCGGCGGCAACATTGCCACCGGCGCTGCCGCCAAGGCCCTGGCCGAAGCCGGTGCCGATGCGGTCAAGGTCGGTATCGGCCCTGGCTCGATCTGCACCACGCGTATCGTTGCCGGTGTGGGCGTGCCGCAAATCAGCGCCATCGCCAACGTCGCCGCTGCCCTTGAAGGCACCGGCGTTCCGTTGATCGCTGACGGCGGCATCCGTTTCTCAGGTGACCTGTCCAAGGCCATCGTTGCCGGTGCTTCCTGCGTGATGATGGGCTCGATGTTCGCCGGTACTGAAGAAGCGCCGGGCGAGATCGAACTGTTCCAGGGTCGTTCCTACAAGGCTTACCGCGGCATGGGTTCGCTGGGCGCCATGTCCCAGGCGCAAGGCTCTTCCGACCGTTACTTCCAGGACTCCTCGGCAGGCGCCGAGAAGCTCGTACCGGAAGGCATCGAAGGCCGTGTGCCGTACAAGGGCACCCTGAGCGCCATCATCCATCAACTGATGGGCGGCCTGCGTTCCTCGATGGGCTACACCGGCAGCGCCGACATCGAAGAAATGCGCACCAAGCCAGAGTTCGTACGGATCACCGGCGCCGGCATGGCTGAATCCCATGTCCACGACGTGCAGATCACCAAGGAAGCGCCAAACTACCGCGTAGGTTGAGGCTTCCAGCAAAACGTTAAGTAACCGGGGCTGTTCTTTCAGCCCCGAGTTGTTTCTGATTCATTAGACGAGACTGACTTCATGGCCCTCGACATTCACGCCCACCGCATCCTGATCCTCGACTTCGGTTCCCAGTACACCCAACTGATCGCCCGCCGCGTGCGTGAAATCGGCGTGTACTGCGAACTGCACCCGTTCGACATGGATGACGAAGCGATTCGCGAATTCGCACCGAAAGGCGTCATCCTCGCCGGTGGCCCCGAGTCCGTGCACGAAGCCAACAGCCCGCGTTGCCCGCAAGCCGTGTTCGACCTGGGTGTTCCTGTCTTTGGTATCTGCTACGGCATGCAGACCATGGCCGAGCAACTGGGCGGCAAGGTTGAAGGTTCCGAACTGCGTGAATTCGGTTATGCCCGTGTCGACGTGGTCGGCAAGAGCCGCCTGCTGGACGGCATCGAAGACCACGTCGACGCCGACGGCCTGTTCGGCCTCGATGTATGGATGAGCCACGGTGACAAGGTCACCAGGATGCCGGAAGACTTCCACATCCTGGCCAGCACCCCAAGCTGCCCGATCGCCGGCATGTTCAGCGACGAGCGTCGTTACTACGGTGTGCAGTTCCACCCGGAAGTGACCCACACCAAGCAAGGCGGGCGCATCCTGTCGCGCTTCATCCTCGATATCTGCGAGTGTGAAGCCCTGTGGACCCCGTCGAAAATCGCTGAAGACGCCATCGCCAACGTGCGCGCCCAGGTCGGCACCGACAACGTCCTGCTCGGCCTGTCCGGCGGCGTTGACTCCTCCGTGGTCGCGGCATTGCTGCACAAGGCCATTGGCGACCAGCTGACCTGCGTGTTCGTCGACAACGGCCTGCTGCGCCTGCACGAAGGCGAGCAAGTGATGGCCATGTTCGCCGAGAACATGGGCGTCAAGGTGATCCGCGCCAACGCCGAAGAACAGTTCCTGAACAACCTGGCCGGCGAGTCCGACCCGGAGAAGAAGCGCAAGATCATCGGTCGTACCTTCATCGACGTATTCGATGCCCAGTCCAACAAACTGGACAACATCAAGTACCTCGCCCAGGGCACCATCTACCCCGACGTGATCGAGTCGGCCGGCGCCAAGAGCGGCAAGGCCCACGTGATCAAGTCCCACCACAACGTGGGTGGCCTGCCTGAGGAGATGAACCTCAAGCTGGTAGAACCACTGCGCGAACTGTTCAAGGACGAAGTCCGCCGTCTGGGCCTGGAACTGGGCCTGCCGTACGACATGGTCTACCGCCACCCATTCCCAGGCCCGGGCCTGGGCGTGCGCATCCTCGGTGAAGTGAAGAAGGAATACGCCGACCTGCTGCGTCGTGCCGACCACATCTTCATTGAAGAACTGCGCAAGGCCGACTGGTACCACAAAGTCAGCCAGGCTTTCGTGGTGTTCCAACCGGTGAAATCGGTTGGCGTGGTCGGCGACGGCCGTCGTTACGCCTGGGTCGTGGCCCTGCGTGCCGTAGAGACCATCGACTTCATGACTGCCCGTTGGGCGCACCTGCCGTACGAACTGCTGGAAACCGTCAGCGGCCGTATCATCAATGAGATCGAAGGTATTTCGCGCGTTACTTATGACGTGTCGAGCAAGCCGCCGGCGACGATTGAGTGGGAATAAGCAACCCCGGTCGCAAGGCCTGCGTTGAATCCTAAAAAACCTGGCCTCGGCCAGGTTTTTTATTGCCTGTTAAACGGGAAGCCGGCTTTGCAGGCTCATGCCCATATTGGTAAGGGCGCTGGAGAGTCTTTCCAGAGTGGGGAAGTGCACCTCATGCACGCCTGCCCAGGCGGGGCGGTCGATGTAAAAACTGCCATCGGCCAGCCGATTGATGGGCGTGGTGACGATCCCCATGGCGCGGCTGTGATGCAGCAGGGTATAGCGGCCCTGGCTTGCGTCGATCAGGTACATGCCCTTGCGCGTCAGCAGTCGCTGCTGTTGCTCCAGCGTGCGGTGTACCCGCGGGGCCTCCACTTGCACCTGCAGGTCGGCATGAAAGATATCGAAGCTGTCGCCGACGTCTTGATCGGAGGGGGCGCTGTCGCGATCAATGGCGATGCCGGGGTCCAGGCGTACCTCGTTGCCTTGCCCAGGTAGCACCTCTTCGATGCGCAACCCGATGCCACCTTCCAGTTCACTGATCCCGGCGAAACCCTTGAAGGTGTTGATGTTCCTTGCGCCGGTCAGCACCAGCCATTTACCGCCACCATTCAGGGCCCTGTCGGCCTGGATAACGCTATGGGTGAGATAATTGCTCATCGCCTGTTCTGAAAGGTCGGCGATAGGGCTGGGGTATATGAAGTGAGCCGCGCAGTCGGTGGCCTGCACGCGTATGCCGTTGGCCCTGGCGGTCTTGATCAGTTCCAGTTCGTTGAATTGCCCGGATGGATCGGTGCCCAGCTTGCCAAGGTAGCTTTCCAGGTCCTCGGACATCTCACCGGTCTGGAAGTAGCGGTTCAGATCATCCTGGGCGAAATCGTTGAGCAGGCGGCGCATGTACAGGGTTTTTACGCCCTTGCGCGCGAAGACGGGCATGTTTTCGATCACCAGGCGGGTGCTGGTGACGCGGTCCAGGGTTTCACCGATGACGTAGCCCGGCAGGTCTTCGGGCAGGCGTTCGAGAGCGTCGGCGAATGGTGTGGCAGGCTCAAACGCCGGGATATCCGGGCGAGGGGGCAAGCGGGCCCAGGACAGTTCGTTGTAAAAGTCTTGCGCCGATTGCAGCAGCCTGCGGTGGGTGTCGCCGTAGTAGTAGTTGAAGCGGTCTATGCGGCCGAACCGACTGTGAACATGGGTTTCGGTGAGCCCCATTGCCCAGCGTTTTGTTTCCGCACGGGTCGAGGGTGGGGTATCGAAAGGTGTGGTGACCCTGCGCACTGGGTTGGTCGGCGCAATCCTGGGTTGCGGTGGAGGCGTGAGAGGTAAGGGCGCTGTTCCCCTCGCGGCTTTACTGGAGTTACCACCGCCGCCCTTCAGGCCTTTACCGGCGTAAACTCGTTGCCATTGGTTGAACTCGTCCAGGCGCACCGGCAGCGAGCCGCAGAAACTGTGGGGGTTGTTAGGGTCGACAATGGCCCAATAACCCCTGCCGTTGGGATCGCCTTCGTAGCGCACGTAATACGCCTCATCGTTCAGCAGGATGGCATGTTGTGGCATGCCGTCGGAGGTCCTGAGGGAATACACCTGGTGAAACTTTCCGGGAGCCGTGTTGAGGGTTTCGCCCTCCAGTATCAGGTTGGTCTGGTAGGCAAGGGGCACCACCGGTTCAGGCACTGCGGGTGTGACAACCGGTACCTGGGTTTCAACCGCCACGGTATCGGCCGCTTCGGCGATGTCGGGCACAACCCCATCGGCTTTCAGCAGCGCCAGGTTAAACAGCGTGTCGATGGCACTGAGAATCGCACCCAGCTCCCCGGCTCGGCGTTCGGCCAGGGTTTTGCCGTTGATCGCCTGGTCGATATTCAGGCCTAGATTGGCCACGCTGGCGCCTACCACCACCAGGGCCACCGGCCAGCCGGCCACCGCCATCGGGCCGAAGGTTTTGCCAAAGGCGTTCAGGTAGCCGATCCAGAGTTTCTTGCGCAGGTCGCCATTGCTGCGCAGGGCGAAGTCGGCATCGTTGTGCATGCGCGCCTGGCTCGATTGCGCCAGCCAGGTGAAGGCATCGTGTTCGAGGGTGTGGTCGGTCTGATTGATCAGATGGTGGTCCCAGGTGCCCCAGTCGATAAACAGCTGGTCGAGTTGGTGGCACAGGCCCTTGTCCACCCAGTCCGGCGGCAGGGTGCCCGCCAGGGCCTGGGCGCTGCGGTAGATCAGCACGGGGGTGAGCAGCATCTGCTTCCAGGTGACAGCGTCGGTGTCGTCCTGTTGGACCTGAGCCGACAGCGGGAAGTGGGCCATGAAGCGGGCGCGGTTATCCGCATGGTTGGTCTGGTTCAGCAGCCAGAAATGCAGGTCGGCGGGGGTCTCGAAACCATAGAAGGTCTGGGACTCGCCTGGCACATAGAGGATTTGCCGGCCATCGCCGTCGATGATGCGCAGGATATCCGTGGCGATATGCCCACCGATATCCAGCGCCGCCACACGCAGTCCGTCGGCGGAAGTGGCCTTGGCTTGCAGGTTGGACAGGCTTGGGGGCCAGGACAGATTGCTGGCGAGGGCTTGCAGCACCGTGTGCAACTGGGGCTCGGTGAGGTGCCCGGCCTGTCGCGCCTGCAGGGCCTGGGCCAGGCAGTTGACTTTGGCCAGGGTGCGGAAGTCGTCGAAGTGGGCGCTCCAGAACTTCTCCATGCGGGTGGTATAGCGGTCGCTGAAATCGATGCTCCAGAAGTCGTTGAGCACCGCGCTGGCGGACAGCTGCACTTCGTTGTGTCGATCGAATAACCGTGCTTCGGCACCCTCGCGATAAAAACCACCGTCGCCATCGAGCAAGTCGGCATTGTCCTGGTCGTGCACCTCGAAGCGGTGAATGACCAACTGCGTCAGCGTCATCGACTGCTGGGGTTTTTGGTTGTGGCTCCAGCCGGTAAAGGTCGCAGGGTCACCGATGCCACTGTCGAAGCGGTGCCAGTAGACATGATCGGGATCCAGGTCTGGCAGGCCATGCTTGGTCAGAATCTCACGCGCAGCCTTGATCGCCATCGTCTGCATATTCGGACAGGCATCCAGCACCACAGGGGCCAGGGCGCGGAGTTTTTGCTGGGCGGCGGGGGAGGTGTCGGTCAGCGGCATGTTGCTCTCCTTGAAGGGGGAGAGCCGAGCATGCCAAGCGCTTCAGAGGGACAGCGGGTAGATAATTAACGCCTGGCGATATCGGAGAAGTAAAACTTATCCAACGTGTGCCGCGACTCGGTGTACTCGAACTGCCGCCCATCCTGCAAAAACGTCTGGTTGCTCACCACGATCACATGGCTTTGGCCGTCGAGGTCCAGGTGTGCCTGGTCGTCCTTGCTGCGGGGCAGCGCTTCGATGGTGCGCTGGGCGTAGCTGATCTGCAGTTGCAGGGTCTGCTCGATGAAGGCGTAGATCGACTGTTCGGCAATCGCCTGGTCCAGACCGGGGATCAGGTCGGCGACGAAGTGGTTGATGTCGAGGATCACCCGTTTGCCGCCGATGCGCCGTACCCGTTTGATGCGCGTGATGAGGCTGCCGGGCTCGGCTTCGATGTGTTGCAACAGCGGGCCTTCCAGCGGGAACTGGGTGAATTCGACCACTTCGGTACGTACGTCATCGCCCAGGTCGGCGTGGGTTTCGTGGAAGCTGACGATGCCACCGAGTTGGAACTCGATCGGGTTGGGCGAGAGCACGAAGGTGCCCTTGCCGTGGATCTTTTGCGCGAACCCACGCTCCTGCAACTGCTCGATGGCGCGACGCACGGTGCCCCGGCTGGCCTGGTAGCTGTCCATCAATTCGGTTTCGGAGGGCAAGCGCGTGCCGCGTTGCAGGCGTTCGGTGGTGATGCTGGCAAGCAGATCGGTATAGATCTGGTTGTATTTGCTCATGGATAGGGCTCTGTGCCGTGTTGGCGTTCAAGGCAGGAACCTTAGAGGCAGAGAGGGGGTTTGTCCATTAGACCCTTGGATTACTGCGGCTTGCAGCGGTGTGGTGTCCTACAGGAATTAAACAAATTGTAACTCGTACAGACGAGTTATTGCTTTAACTCGTCTGTACGAGTACTTTTGGCTTCGGCGTGCTGCCAATGACTGCCCCCAATAAAAAAAATCAAAGTGGAAACCAAGCATGAGCCACGACTATTCGAACATTGCCCGCGAGATTCTTGAGCACCTCGGAGGCCGCGACAACCTTGAGCAAGCTGCCCACTGTGTGACCCGCCTGCGCCTGGCGCTCAAGGACCCGAGCCTGGTCAACAACAGCGCGTTGAACCAGGTCGATCTGGTCAAGGGCTCGTTCTTCACCGGCGGTTTGTTCCAGGTGGTGATCGGCCCTGGCGAAGTGGAAAAGGTCTACGCTGCCCTGCGCGAACAGACCGGCCTCGCCGCCGCCACCATCGCCGACGTGAAGAAGAAGGGTGCCGACAAGACCAACGCCATGCAGCGTCTGGTGCGGGTGTTCTCCGATGTGTTCATGCCGATCCTGCCTGCGCTGATCATCGCCGGTCTGCTGATGGGCGTGAACAACCTGATGGGCGCCAAGGGCATGTTCATCGAGGGCCTGACGCTGCTGGAGGCGTATCCGAACCTGGATGGCCTGTGGAGCCTGATCAACCTGATGGCCAACACCTCGTTCGTGTTCCTGCCGGCGTTGGTGGGCTGGTCGGCGGCCAAGCGTTTTGGCGGCAGTGAAATCCTCGGCATTGTGCTCGGCCTGATGCTGGTGCATCCCGATCTGCTCAACGCCTGGAACTACGGCAAGGCGGTCGCCGGGCTCGACGGCCAGAGCCTGCCTTACTTCGATATTTTCGGTTGGTTCAAGATCGAGAAAGTCGGCTACCAGGGGCAGATCCTGCCGATCCTGATGGCGGCGTATGTGATGAGCGTCATCGAGAAATGGCTGCGCGCTCGCGTGCCCAATGCCATTCAACTGCTGGTCGTGCCGATCACCACCATCGTCGTTACCGGCGTGCTGGCGTTGGCAATTATCGGCCCGGTGACCCGTCACCTCGGCATCCTGATTACCGAAGGCGTGGTCACCCTGTTTGACCTGGCGCCGATGGTCGGCGGCGCGATTTTCGGCCTGCTGTACGCGCCGCTGGTGATCACCGGCATGCACCACATGTTCCTCGCGGTGGACCTGCAATTGATCTCCACCCAGGGCGGCACGTTTATCTGGCCGATGATCGTCATGTCCAACCTGGCCCAGGGCAGCGCCGCGCTCGCGGTGTTCTACACCACCCGCAATGCGCGGGATAAAAGCATGGCTTCGACTTCGGCGATTTCCGCGTACTTCGGTATCACTGAGCCGGCGATGTTCGGGGTGAACCTGCGCTTCAAGTTTCCGTTTTATGCGGCCCTGGTGGGCTCGGCGCTGGGCAGCATTTTCCTGTCGCTGAACAAGGTGCAGGCGTCGGCCATCGGGGTGGGTGGCTTGCCTGGGTTTATTTCGATCGTGCCGAGTGCCATTCCGATGTTTGTGATTGGGATGGTGGTCGCGATGGTGGTGCCGTTTGTTCTGACCTGTGCGTTGAGCATGAAGATTGTTCGGCCGGGTTATCGCGTCGCCTGATCGACCGCTATCGGGGGCAAGCCCCCTCCCACATTCGACCGCGCTCACAATTCTACTGAAGGAACCCACCATGCAAGACTGGCAACACTCGGTGATCTACCAGATCTACCCCAAAAGCTTCCACAGCCACGCGGGTAACGCCACCGGTGACCTGCTGGGTATCGTGGACAAACTCGACTACCTCAAATGGCTGGGCGTGGATTGCCTGTGGATCACCCCATTCCTGCGCTCGCCGCAACGCGACAACGGCTACGACATCAGCGACTACTACGCCATCGACCCCAGCTACGGAACCATGGCCGACTGCGACCTGCTGATCAGCGAAGCGGCCAAGCGCGGCATCAAGCTGATGCTCGACATTGTGGTCAACCACACCTCCATCGAGCACGAGTGGTTCCAGCAGGCGCGCAGCAGCCTCGACAACCCCTACCGCGACTTCTACATCTGGCGCGACCAGCCCAACAACTGGGAATCCAAGTTCGGCGGTTCGGCCTGGGAATACGAGGCGCAAACCGGCCAATACTTCCTGCACCTGTTCGACCACACCCAGGCCGACCTCAATTGGGACAACCCCCAGGTACGTGCCGAGGTGTTCAAGCTGATGCGCTTCTGGCGTGACAAGGGCGTGGGCGGTTTCCGCCTGGACGTGATCAACCTGATCTCCAAACCCGCCGATTTCCCCGAAGACAACAGCGACGGCCGCCGCTTCTACACCGACGGCCCCAACGTGCATGAATACCTGCAGGAGATGCACCGCGAAGTCTTCGAAGGCCACAACCTGATCAACGTCGGCGAGATGTCGTCCACCAGCCTGGAACACTGCATCCGCTACTCGCGGCCGGAGTCGAAAGAGCTGTCGATGACCTTCAACTTTCATCACCTGAAAGTCGATTACCCGAACCTGCAGAAGTGGGTGAAGGCTGACTTCGATTTCCTGCAACTCAAGCAGATCCTCTCCGACTGGCAACTGGGTATGCAGGCCGGTGGCGGCTGGAACGCGCTGTTCTGGTGTAACCACGATCAGCCCCGAGTGGTCTCGCGGTTTGGTGACGACGGTGAGTACCGCGTGGTCTCGGCCAAGATGCTCGCCACCGCGCTGCACTTCCTCCAGGGCACGCCGTTTGTGTACCAGGGCGAAGAGTTGGGCATGACCAATCCGGGCTTCGACAGCATCGACCAGTACCGCGATGTGGAGACCCTGAACATCTTCCGCCTCAAGCGCGATGCCGGTGAATCCGAAGTGGCGAGCATGGCGGCGATCATGCAGAAGTCCCGTGACAACGGCCGCACGCCGATGCAGTGGAACGCGCAACCCCATGCAGGTTTCAGCACCGGCGAGCCGTGGATCGGCATCCCGGCGAATGCCGCGCAGATCAACGTTGAACACCAACTCGATGATCCCGACTCCGTGCTGCATCACTACCGCGCGCTGATCGCCTTGCGTCGTCACGAACCGCTGATTCAAGAGGGGGTGTACCGCCAACTGCTGCAGGACCATTTGCAGGTCTGGGCGTACCTGCGCGAAGGCCACGGCGAGCGCCTGCTGGTGCTGAACAACTTCTACGGCCAGCCCTGTGAGATCCAACTGCCTGACGACGTGATCGACGCGGCGACCGAGCAACGCCTGCTGATCAGCAACTACCCCGACTGCCCGCAACGCACGGCCACGGTCGTCTTGCGTCCCTACGAATCGTTCGTGCTGCATCTGATCGATTGATACGCCCCCTGTAGGCGCGAGCTTGCTCGCGAAAAACCTGAGAGCGCCGCGTTAAACCAGTCTCGCTGCGTAATCGTTAACGTTCTTCGCGAGCAAGCTCGCGCCTACAGGGAATCGTGTCGTGCAAGGACAGTAATAAAACAATAAAAATAGAAGGAGCATTCATGAAAACAACAATAAAGCTGGGCCTCGTTGCATCCTGCCTGAGCCTGCCATTCGGTGCGCAGGCCCTGGAATTTGCCGGTTACTTGCGCAGCGGCGCGGGAACATCGACAGGCAGTGGCAAGCAGCAATGTTTCCAACTGCCGGGGGCGCAATCCAAATACCGTTTGGGTAACGAGTGCGAGCAATATGCTGAACTGGAGTTGCGACAAGACCTGCTGACCCTCGACGACGGTTCGGTACTCAGCGTCGATGCGATGGCATCGCTGTACAACAAATACGACCGCGCCCTTAAATTCCAGGGCGAAGACAACGGCTCGGCGCGCATGCCGCAGATGTATGCGCAGTGGTCCAACCTGCCGGCCCTCAATGGCGGTTCACTGTGGGCCGGTCGGCGTTACTACAAACGTAATGACATCCATATTTCCGACTTCTACTACTGGAACCAGAGCGCCACCGGCGGCGGTATTGAGGACGTGCTGATCGGCGACCTGAAATACAGCTACGCCCTTTCGCGCAAGGACAACCTGTACCAGAAGGAATACGCCACCCGTCATGACTTCAACGTCGCGGGCTTCAAGACCAACCCCGGCGGCGAGCTGGAGCTGGGCTTGAGCTACATCGAAAAGGCCGGCGGGCGCGACACCAACAGCGGTTGGGCGCTGACCGCGCAGCATGTGCAAAAACCTTTTCTGGGCGGCAAGAACAAATTCGCCCTGCAGTACGGCGAAGGCCCCGGCACCGGCCTGGGCTACACCGGCAATACCTTCCTGGACAACAGCAGCAAAAGTTATCGCGCCGTGGAGTTCTTCGACTGGCAAGTGACCCCGCGCTTTGGCGGGCAGATCGAGGCGGTGTACCAGAAGGATATTCGTCCCGGCAGCCAGGACCAGACCTGGATGTCCATCGGCGTACGCCCCGCGTATGCGATCAGCGAACAATTCAAACTGGTCACCGAACTTGGGCATGATCAGGTCGATGCCACCGGCGGCACGCGCAAGCTGAGCAAATTTACCTTCGCCCCGACCTGGTCGCCCAAGGGCCCGGATTTCTGGGCGCGGCCGGAAGTGCGCTTGTACTACACCTATGCGAGCTGGAACGAAGCGGCCAAACGTGCAGCGAATGAGATGGCGGCGGGCTCGGCACTGTCCGATACCGGCGCCTACGGCACCGCGCGGCATGGGTCGAACGTTGGCGTGCAGGTTGAATACTGGTGGAAATAAGTCATCCGTGGGATAGGCATCCACCCAAGGATTTTTACAGAACAAAACAGCAGGTGACGTCATGACCGCAACTCAACCCCTGGAACTGCTGGCGCCTTTATCCGGCGTGCTGCTCGCACTGGACAAGGTGCCTGACCCGGTGTTCTCCAGCCGCATGATCGGCGACGGCCTGTGCATCGATCCGACCTCGCAGACCCTGTGTGCGCCGCTGGCCGGCGTAATCAGCAATATCCAGGACAGTGGGCATGCGGTCAGCGTCACCGACGACAATGGCGTACAGGTGCTGATGCATATCGGCCTGGACACCGTGAGCCTGGCGGGCAAGGGCTTCACCCGCCTGGTCGAGGAAGGCCAGCGGGTCGAGGCCGGGCAAGCGCTGATCGAATTCGACGCCGACTACGTGGCGCTCCACGCGCGCAGTTTGCTGACCTTGATGCTGGTGGTCAGCGGCGAGTCGTTCACGCCGTTGGCAAGCGGCCTGGTGGAACGGGGCCAGCCGGTGTTGCAGGTAACGCCCGGCAACCGGGTAGAGGAGGCCGATGAGGAGGAGGGCGATGCATGCTTCTCCAAGCCGTTGATCTTGCCCAACGCCAACGGTTTGCACGCGCGCCCGGCAGCGGTATTTGCCCAGGCAGCGAAAGGTTTTAACGCGAGCATTTACCTGCACAAGCAGACCCAGAGTGCTAACGCCAAGTCGCTGGTGGCGATCATGGCGCTGCAAACCGTACAGGGCGATACCTTGCAAGTGAGTGCGGCCGGTGACGATGCCGATGCAGCGATCAAGGCGCTGGTCGCGCTGTTAATTGAAGGCTGCGGCGAGGCAATCGCGGCGCCGGCTGCACAGGTTGAAGCGCGCGTGCCGGCGTCGTCGGCGGCGCTGCTGCGAGGCGTTTGCGCATCGCCGGGGTCGGCGTTTGGCCAAGTGGTTCAGGTTGCTGAGCCCGAGCTGAAGGTGACTGAACAGGGGGAGGGAGAAACCTTCGAACGCGCTGCTTTGGCGCGTGGCCTGTTGGCTGCAAACGAAGCGCTGCAAGCCCTGCAAACCCAGGCGGCAGGCAGTGCCCAGGCGGAGATTTTCCGCGCCCATCAGGAATTGCTCGAAGACCCGACGCTGCTGGAACAAGCCCACGGCCTGCTGGCCGAAGGCAAGAGCGCGGCATTTGCCTGGAACAGCGCCACGGTTGCCACCGCCCAACTGTTCCAGGGCCTGGGCAATGCCCTGTTGGCCGAACGTGCGGCGGACCTGGCGGATGTCGGTCAGCGCGTGCTGAAACTGATCCTTGGTATTCAAGACCGCGCCTGGGATCTGCCCGACCGCGCGATCCTGGTCGCCGAGCAACTGACGCCTTCGCAAACCGCCAGCCTCGACACCCAAAAGGTGCTGGGGTTTGTCACCGTCGGCGGCGGGGCGACCAGTCATGTCGCGATCCTGGCGCGTGCCCTTGGCCTGCCTGCCATGTGCGGGGTTGGGCCTGAGGTGTTGGCACTGGCCAACGGCAAACAGGTCCTGCTCGATGCCGACAAGGGCGAGTTGCACCTGGACCCCAACCTGGCCGAGATCGAACAGCTGGAAGCTGCGCGTAAGCAGCAGGTGCTGCGACGTCAGCGTGACGTGGCGCAGGCTTCAGTGCCTGCGATTACCCGTGACGGCCATCACGTCGAGGTGACCGCCAACGTCGCGTCGTTGCAGGAAGTGGAGCAATCCCTGACCCTGGGGGGCGAAGGTGTCGGCCTGCTGCGTTCGGAGTTCCTCTACCTGGATCGCAATCGCGCGCCAAGCGTGGATGAGCAGGCCGCTACCTATAGCGCCATCGCCCGCGCTCTGGGGACCGAGCGCAATCTGGTGGTGCGGACCCTGGACGTCGGCGGCGATAAACCCCTGGCGTATGTGCCGATGGACACTGAAACCAACCCGTTCCTGGGCCTGCGCGGGATACGCCTGTGCCTGGAGCGCCCGGAGCTGTTGCGTGAACAGTTGCGCGCGATCCTTGCGAGTGCCGGGCTGGCGCGCCTGCATATCATGTTGCCGATGGTCAGCCTGCTGTCGGAGCTGCATCTGGCGCGCAAGATTCTGGAAGAAGAAGCCCAGGCCCTTGGGCTCAGCGAGTTGCCCAAGCTGGGCATCATGATCGAGGTACCGTCAGCGGCGTTGATGGCGGATGTGTTTGCGCCCCATGTGGACTTCTTCTCCATCGGCACCAACGACCTGACCCAATACACCCTGGCCATGGACCGGGATCACCCACGGCTGGCCAGCCAGGCCGACAGCTTTCACCCGGCGGTATTGCGGCTGATCGCCACCACCGTCAAGGCCGCCCACGCCCATGGCAAGTGGGTCGGAGTGTGCGGTGCACTGGCGTCCGAAGCGCTGGCGGTGCCGGTGTTGATCGGGCTGGGCGTGGATGAGTTGTCGGTCAGTGTGCCGCTGATCCCCACCATCAAAGCCACTGTGCGCGAGCTGGACCTGGCCGACTGCCAGACCATCGCCCGCCAGGTACTGGGCCTGGAAGAAGCTGCCCAGGTGCGCGAGGCCTTGCGCCTGTACCACGCGGCTACTGTTGAAACCTCACCTGTCGTGGAGCACTGAGCATGTTCGAGAAAATGCAGCGGGCGTTCTGGAAAGCCCTGACCCCGGATTTGATTGCCGAGACGGTGGCGGTGCCGACACAGGGGCTTTTGTCGGCCGATGTGCTGAGTGCGTTGGGAGGTGCGGATAACCTCAAGTCGCAACAGCGTGTGGCGCTGACGCGGGTGAGGGTGCAATTGCAGGATGCTGAGAAGTTTGATGCTGCGGCGTTAAAGGCCGCGGGGGTCTCTGGGGTGATGGTATTGACGGGTGGGGTGGTCCATTTGCTCATCGGGCTCGAAGCCAAGTAGATATCCTGTAGGAGCGAGCTTGCTCGCGAAAAACGTCAACGATAACGCGTGCTTCCTGAATGAACGCGGCGCCTGTGAGTTTTTCGCGAGCAAGCTCGCTCCTACAAAAAGCCTTAACTGACTGGCATTAGGGCAAGCCCCCGCCCACATTGGTTTTGTGGTGTTGGGACGATCAGTTTTACAGCTGCGGGGTGTCTTCCGGCGGCTTGGTCTTGTCCACGCCCGGCACATGCAAATTGCCTTCCACCACCTGGTTGCCTTCCAGCTGCGGCTGGGTCACCCACGTCAGGATGTCGTAGTAACGCCGGATGTTCGCCACAAAGTGCACCGGCTCGCCGCCTCGGGCGTAGCCGTAGCGGGTCTTGCTGTACCACTGCTTCTGCGACAGGCGCGGCAGCATCTTCTTCACGTCCAGCCACTTGTTCGGGTTCAGGCCTTCCTTCTTCGCCAGAATGCGCGCGTCGTCCAAGTGGCCGGTGCCGACGTTATAAGCGGCGAGGGCGAACCAGGTGCGGTCGGGCTCGGCGATCTTGTCGTCCAGCTCGTCCTTGATCTTGGCCAGGTACTTGGCGCCGCCCATGATGCTTTGCTTGGCATCCAGGCGATTGGACACGCCCATGGCCTGGGCGGTGTTCTGGGTCAGCATCATCAGGCCGCGCACGCCGGTCTTGGACGTGACCGCCGGTTGCCACAGCGATTCCTGATAGCCGATGGCCGCGAGCAGGCGCCAATCGACTTTTTCTTCCTTGGCGTAAGCGCGAAAGTGCTTCTCGTATTTGGGTAGCCGCTGCTGCAAATGCTGGGCGAAGGTGTAGGCGCCGACGTAGCCGAGTACATCGACGTGCCCGTAATAACGGTCTTTGAGGCGTTGCAGGGTGCCGTTCTTTTCTACCTTGTCCAGGTAGCTGTTGATTTCGTTGAGCAGGCTGTTGTCGTCGCCGGCGGCCACGGCCCAGCTCTGGTTGCTGGCATTGCCAAGATCGAACGCCACGCGCACGTTTGGGAAATACACCTGGTTCATCGCCACTTCGTTGGAGTCCACCAGGGTCAGGTCGATTTGCCCCTCGTCCACCATGCGCAGCAGGTCAACCACCTCAACGGCGTCGGATTCTTCGTATTCAATTGCAGGGTTCTGCTGTTTAAGCGCCGCCAGTTGTTCGGCGTGGGTGCTGCCCTTGAGCACCATGATCTTCTTGCCGACCAGGTCCGCCGCGTTCGTCGGGCGTGACTGGCCGTTGCGGTAGATGACCTGCGGGGTGACTTCAAGATAAGGATGGGAGAAACGCACCTGCTGCTGGCGCTGCTCGCTGCTGACCAGGCCGGCGGCGGCGAGCACCGGTCCATTGGGTTTGCCCAACTGGCCGAACAGGTCGTCGAGGTTGTCGGCGGTCTCGATCTCCAGCTTCACCCCCAGGTCATCGGCAAAGCGCTTGACCAGTTCGTATTCGAAACCGGTTTCACCGTTGCGGTCCTGGAAATAAGTCGCCGGGCTGTTTCGGGTAATCACCCGCAATACGCCATCCTCCTTGATTCGCTCGAGCGTGCTGGGTTTATCAACACAGGCGCTGAGCATCAGGAAGAGTCCGGTTGCGATGAGCCATCTGGCGCATCGCGGGCGCAAAGCAGTTGGGGAGAACATCTGCGCAGTATACGCAAACGGCCCACGGCGCCATATCTCGACAGCGGCGGACTTGTCTGCTAGCGCCGCCAAAACTGTGCTGCAGCCCGCAGAAACGTGGCCTGGGGACCGATTGTGACGGTTAAAATAACTGCACGGATTGCCTGGGATAGTGCCCCGATACCGTGCAAACCGTGCCAACTGACGTTCGGCAGCAGCCAGCGGTGCCGTTTCGGGTGCCGTTGGCGATGGTTTACGCTAGAATGCACGGCCTCAAAGCACACCCCTTCCCGAGGCTGTCCCGAAGATGTTGATCCTGCGCGGCGCTCCTGCCCTTTCTGCCTTTCGCCACAGCAAACTCCTTGAACAACTGAGCCAGAAGGTTCCAGCGGTTACAGGCCTGTATGCTGAATTTGCTCACTTCGCCGACGTTACCGGCGTCTTGACCGCCGACGAACAGCAAGTGCTCGCACGCCTTCTGAAGTACGGCCCCAGCGTTCCCGTTCAAGAGCCGACCGGCCGCTTGTTCCTGGTTCTGCCACGGTTCGGCACCATCTCGCCCTGGTCGAGCAAGGCCAGCGACATCGCCCGTAACTGCGGCCTGGAAAAAATCCAGCGCCTGGAACGCGGCATCGCCTTCTATGTAGCAGGGCAGTTCAGCGATGCCGAGGCCGAGCTGATCGCCAGCAGCCTGCACGACCGCATGACCCAGATCATCGTCAGCCAGCTGGAACAGGCTGCCGGCCTGTTCAGCCACGCCGAGCCCAAGCCGCTGACCGCGATTGACGTGCTGGGCGGTGGCCGCGCTGCGCTGGAGAAGGCCAATACCGAACTGGGCCTGGCCCTGGCCGAAGACGAGATCGACTACCTGGTCAACGCCTTCACCGGCCTTGCGCGCAACCCGCACGACATCGAACTGATGATGTTCGCCCAGGCCAACTCCGAGCACTGCCGTCACAAGATCTTCAACGCCAGTTGGGACATCGACGGCGAGAGCCAGGAAAAAAGCCTGTTCGGCATGATCAAGAACACCTACGTGATGCACAGCGAAGGCGTTCTGTCGGCTTACAAGGACAACGCCTCGGTAATCGTCGGCTCGGTTGCCGGCCGTTTCTTCCCGGACCCTGAAACCCGCCAGTACGGCGCGGTGCAGGAACCGGTGCACATCCTGATGAAGGTCGAGACCCACAACCACCCGACCGCGATTGCCCCGTTCCCGGGCGCAGCCACCGGTTCCGGCGGCGAGATCCGCGACGAAGGTGCCACCGGCCGTGGCGCCAAGCCAAAGGCCGGCCTGACCGGTTTCACCGTGTCCAACCTGCAGATCCCTGGCTTCGAACAGCCATGGGAAGTGCCATACGGCAAGCCTGAGCGCATCGTGACTGCGCTCGACATCATGATCGAAGGCCCGCTGGGCGGCGCCGCGTTCAACAACGAGTTCGGGCGTCCGGCGCTGACCGGTTATTTCCGTACCTTCGAACAGTCCATCACCACCCCGCGTGGCGATGAAGTGCGCGGCTACCACAAGCCAATCATGCTGGCTGGCGGCATGGGCAACATCCGTGAAGAACACGTCAAGAAAGGCGAGATCCTGGTCGGCTCCAAGCTGATCGTCCTCGGCGGCCCGGCGATGTTGATCGGCCTCGGCGGCGGCGCTGCTTCCTCCATGGCCACCGGCACCAGCTCGGCAGACCTCGACTTCGCTTCCGTACAGCGCGAAAACCCTGAGATGGAACGCCGCTGCCAGGAAGTCATCGACCGTTGCTGGCAGTTGGGTGACAAGAACCCGATCAGCTTCATCCACGACGTCGGCGCCGGCGGTTTGTCCAACGCCTTCCCGGAACTGGTCAACGATGGCGACCGCGGTGGCCGCTTCGAACTGCGCAACATTCCAAACGACGAGCCGGGCATGGCCCCGCACGAAATCTGGAGCAACGAATCCCAGGAACGTTACGTACTGGCGGTCGGCCCTGAAGACTTCGCGCGCTTCCAGGCCATCTGCGAACGCGAGCGTTGCCCGTTTGCCGTGGTCGGCGAAGCCACTGCCGAGCCGCAACTGACGGTCACCGACAGCCACTTCGGCAACAGCCCGGTGGACATGCCCCTTGAAGTGCTGCTGGGCAAAGCCCCGCGCATGCACCGCTCTGCGGTTCGTGAAACCGAGCTGGGCGATGATTTCGACCCAAGCACGCTGGACCTGACTGACAGCATTGAACGCGTGCTGCACCACCCGGCCGTGGCGAGCAAAAGCTTCCTGATCACCATCGGCGACCGCACCATCACCGGCCTTGTTGCCCGTGACCAAATGGTCGGCCCATGGCAGGTTCCGGTGGCCGACGTTGCCGTCACCGCCACCAGCTTCGACGTCTACACCGGTGAAGCCATGGCCATGGGCGAGCGTACGCCGCTGGCCCTGCTGGACGCCCCGGCGTCGGGCCGCATGGCCATTGGTGAAACCCTCACCAACATCGCCGCGTCGCGTATCGGCAAGCTGTCCGACATCAAGCTGTCGGCCAACTGGATGTCCGCTGCCGGTCACCCCGGTGAAGACGCGCGTCTGTACGACACCGTAAAAGCGGTCGGCATGGAGCTGTGCCCGGAGCTGGGCATCACCATTCCGGTGGGCAAGGACTCCATGTCCATGGCCACCCGTTGGAACGATGAAGGCGTGGACAAGAGCGTCACCTCGCCGCTGTCGTTGATCGTCACCGGCTTTGCGCCGGTCACCGACATCCGCCAGACCCTGACCCCGCAACTGCGCATGGACAAGGGCACCACCGACCTGATCCTGATCGACCTGGGCCGTGGCCAGAACCGCATGGGCGCTTCGATCCTCGCGCAAACCCACGGCAAGCTCGGCAAGCACGCGCCGGACGTGGATGACGCCGAAGACCTGAAAGCCTTCTTCGCCGTGATCCAGGGCCTCAACGCCGACGGCCACCTGCTGGCTTACCACGACCGTTCCGACGGTGGTTTGCTGACCAGCGTTGTCGAGATGGCGTTTGCCGGTCACTGCGGCCTGAACATCGTGCTCGACAGCGTTGCCGAGGACGCCTCTGAAATCAACGGCATCCTCTTCAACGAAGAGTTGGGCGCCGTCATCCAGGTTCGCCAGGATGCTACCCCAGACGTACTCGCACAGTTCAGCGCCGCTGGCCTGGACGACTGCGTCGCGGTGATCGGCCAGCCGATCAACAACGGCGAGATCAATATCTCCTTCAACGGCGACACCGTGTTTGCCGGCCAGCGCCGCTTGCTGCAACGCCAGTGGGCCGAAACCAGCTATCAGATCCAACGCCTGCGTGACAACGCCGACTGCGCCGAGCAGGAATTCGACGTGATCCTGGAAGAAGACAACCCAGGCCTGAGCACCAAGCTCAGCTTCGACGTCAACCAGGACATCGCCGCGCCGTACATCAAGAAAGGCATCCGCCCACAAGTTGCCGTGCTGCGTGAGCAGGGCGTCAACGGCCAGGTGGAAATGGCGGCCGCGTTCGACCGCGCCGGCTTCAATGCGATCGACGTGCACATGAGCGACATCCTCGCCGGTCGCGTTGACCTCAACGAGTTCAAAGGCCTGGTGGCCTGCGGCGGTTTCTCCTACGGCGACGTACTGGGTGCCGGCGAAGGCTGGGCCAAGTCGGCCCTGTTCAACAGCCGTGCCCGCGATGCGTTCCAGGGCTTCTTCGAGCGCAACGACAGCTTTACCCTGGGTGTGTGCAACGGTTGCCAGATGATGTCCAACCTCCACGAGCTGATCCCGGGCAGCGAGTTCTGGCCGCACTTTGTGCGTAACCGTTCCGAGCAGTTCGAAGCCCGTGTCGCCATGGTGCAGGTGCAGGAATCCAACTCGATCTTCCTGCAGGGCATGGCCGGTTCGCGCATGCCAATCGCCATCGCCCACGGTGAAGGCCATGCCGAGTTCGAAAGCGAAGAAGCCTTGCTCGAAGCCGACTTGTCCGGTTGCGTGGCCATGCGTTTCGTCGACAACCACGGCAAGGTCACCGAAAGCTATCCGGCCAACCCGAACGGCTCGCCGCGCGGGATCACCGGCCTCACCAGTCGCGACGGTCGCGTCACCATCATGATGCCGCACCCGGAGCGTGTATTCCGCGCCGTGCAGAACTCGTGGCGCCCGGAAGAGTGGGACGAAGACGGTGCGTGGATGCGCATGTTCCGCAACGCCCGCGTGTGGGTGAACTAAGGCCTTGTACAAACTTGCCTTCTTTGTGCCCGACAGCCATGTGGAGACGGTGAAAACCGCCATCTTCGCCGCTGGCGGCGGGCGCATCGGCGACTACGACAGCTGCGCCTGGCAAGTGCTGGGCCAGGGCCAGTTTCGCGCGTTGGACGGCAGCCAGCCGTTTATCGGGCAAGTGGGCCAGGTTGAAGTGGTTGAGGAGTGGAAGGTTGAGTTGGTGGTGGCGGATGAATTGATTGTGGCCGTTGTGGCCGCGTTGAAACTCAGCCACCCCTACGAAACACCGGCTTATGAAGTGTGGCAGTTGGCGGATTTTTGATCGGCCTTCTGTTCTAACAAGAAACCCGCTGGGCCAGGTTGGCCAGCGGGTTTTTTGTGGGCGGTCAATCAGACAGGGTCAGCGCCTTACGGTGCGGGAATTAACCCCACTTCACCCCGCAACGCTTCGATCAATGTGTTTTCGTAGCTGAAGCGCTGGCCTTGCATCGGCGCCCAGCGGTCGACATAAAACAGCCCATCGTGATCGATCTTGATCGGTGTCGATACGATCTCTCCACTGCGGGAGCGATGCAGCAGGTTGTTCTGTGACGGCGACGGGCGTTCGATCAGGAACAGGCCCGGTCGATTCAGGCGTGACCTGTCTACCGGCACGAAAGGCGCGGGCGCTTGGATACCGGCGACGCCGGCGTCGAGGGTGAAGTCGCTGCGCAGGGCTCTCCTGTAGGGGCTCATCCCCTCGGCAAATGACTCCCAGGTGCCCGGGCGAATGTTCTGGGCCAGTGCCGGGGCGGTGTCCCTGACATGCAGGCTGACCGCGCCTTGCAGTTCCGCCAGGCCGGGTACCCCCAGGTGCGTGTTGGTGTGGGCGCTGCCAACGAAGGCGACCCATTTATGAGGTCCGTGCGCCGCCTGATCGGCTGCGATGACCTTGGACGCAAAGTAGCTGAACATCTGGTTGCGGGACACGTCTGTGTCCCCGAGCCCCTTGACGTAGTAACTGGCGGTGCAATCCAGGGCGCGGATGCGCAGGCCGTGCCTGGCTGCCACCTGGACAACTTCTGTATAGGTATCGCTGCCTTTGTAGCCGTGCATATGACCTTGATCCAGCTGTGTGAGGTAGCGCTTGAGGTCGTCCGGAAGCCGTTGCGTACTCAAGAACAGGTCCAGTTGTGCCTGGTGCATATCGGTCAGCAGGTGCTCCACGTACAACGTCTTGAATTCCAGCGCCTTGAGGTTCCTCATAAAGTCGCGCAGCCATCGCTTGCTGGATTGAGCGTTATGCCCTTCTCCGAGTACCAGCCCGGCAAAGTCGCTCTGGTGGATGTTCTCCAGGAACGCCTCCGGCGTCTTTGCTGTGGCCAGGGAGGAGGGGGCGGGCCTGGTTGGCGGCACGTGGTTGGCCAAGTAATTTTGCGCATCCGTACTTAAGCGATGCCTGGCATTCTGGAAGGCCAGGAACGCTTCGGTATGGGCCGGATTCTGTGGAACATAGCGAGTGTCGAGCCCATGCGGCGCCGCCGCCTGGCGGGTGATGCTGTCATGTAGCTCGGGGGCGATGTCGTATTCGCTGTAGTGCGTCACCGCGTCCGCCACCGCGCTGGACACCGCTGCAGCCTTGGGCGCTGTGTACGGGGTCTGCAGGGTCAGGCGGTAATCGCCCTTGGCCAGCGAGTCACCGGCAATGGCGCCCGGTGTGTCGAGCCACAGGCCGACGGGCTGATCCGCGCCCACATCCACCACGCGCAGTGCGACGGCGTCCTGCAGGTCTGCCAGGCCAGGGGTGCCCTTGAACGTGCGCAGGCGGGAATGATCCACCAGGGCTACCCAGCGTTCACCCTGCTCGTTGAGGGCATCGGCCTCGATGACCTTGTGAGAGTAGAAATTCCTCACACTGTTGCTGCGCGGCAGGGTCGGTGGGGTGTCGCCCATCTGCAGGGCATCGTCCAGCAGGTAAGAGGTGGAGGCGTCCAGGGCCCTGACCTTCATACCCTTCTCCTGGGCCTTGCGCACCAGGCTGACGTAGGAATACTCGGCGTTCTCGGCAAAGCCCAAGGCTTTATCCACAGCCTTGAGGTGCTTTTCGATGTGTTGCCAGGATTTGCCGCTGTTGAGCTTCTGCAGTTTCGAGCGGAAGACATCGGTGGGCAGGTACTCGATATAGAGATGCTTGAAGCCTTTGCTGATCAGGGTGTCCATCTGGGTGATCAGCAGTTGTTTGCTGGCAATGGAGCCGGGTATCGCGCCAATCATCAGGTTCTTGTTGGCGCTGAAGGTGTCACTGGCGACGAGTTGCGAGAATGGCGTGCTGGCGTCTACGGCCGAGGGTTCTGCACGCGCCGGCAGCGGGTCGAGGTGTTTGAAAAAATCCTCGGCGTCGGTAGCCAGGCGTTTGGCGTGCTGCAGGTAGGTTGTGCGCAGGGGTTGGAGGTCTTTGGCTGCGCTGGCAATCATCACGTCCCGAGAGCCGAAATCCCATTCAGACCGCAGCAGCATCCCTTCGCGCACCTCCGGGTTGAGGACCAACTCCAGTTTGCTGGCGTGCTTCGTCGGAACCTCATAAGGCATGAGCTGTTCCGGTGCCTCGGGCAATTTTTCATATTTGGGCGCGCCACCGGTAACCCCGGTACGGCGCCACACGCCTTGCGCATCGGGGGCTGCCACGCGCGTGGTGGAGACCAGCTTGCCGGTGGCCGGGTCGAGCCGGTAGAGCAAATAACGGCCGATCGGATCCGGGGTGTTTTTCGCCCACAGGGCCTCACCGTCGAACAGCACGGGCTGCATGTTCTGCAGCGCCGGCGGCTTGGGTTGCAGGGGCTCGACCAGGTCCAACAGCTCGCTCGACGAGGCGCTGTTTTTAGCTGCCTGGCGCAAGCTCGGGCGTGCAAGCTGTTTGAGGGACGCGAGGGCCGGGCGCAGGTCGGTGAACGCCGCGCCGGCGCTGTTGAGCACGTAACCGATCAAGTGCTGCACGGCCGCTTGGTTGTCACCCTGCTGATAAGCGTGCAGAGCCAGCATGCTGTCCTTGAATGCCAACAGCATGCCCAGGCTCAGGCTGAGAGTCGGGAACGGCGCAGTGGCGATGGAGGTGACCCACTCCACGCAAGTCCACAGAATGCCAGTGACCATTTGGGTGCGGTTGTTCGTGGTGCCCTCAACGTCGTCGATCTTGCGCTGCAATGGCATGTCATACAGGGCCCGGCGCAGATCCTGCAGCGGCGTTTGTTCGCGGGTCGAGTCATAGCGTGGCGGGCTGATGTCGGTTCGGTTCAGATCCTCGGGCAGCTGTGCCTTGGCGGCATCCAGGAAGGCACGCACCCTGACCTGGGATTGGATACCCACCCGCTGGGTGAAATAACCGACCATGCCGGGGATTTTTTTCAGCAGGTAGTTGAACTGCCGAGCCTCGCGAAAACTGATGCCATCCGGTGCATTGGGGGTGTAGAGCAATGTCGGGAAATCGGTGTGACTGAAGAGGAAATTGCCCATTACCCATTCGCCGTCCAGCATCAGACGATGGATGGCATAAGTGGTGCGCGTGGAGGGCGCGGTCTCGCCCATGCTGGCGATACTGCGCTCCAGCCAAGCCCAATCAACCCCGGCGATCTCCCCCTGCAGGCGGCATTCAAGGCCGGCGTTTTGCATCTGGAGCTGAGTGATGGCCAGGGTCGCATTGCGTCGCAGGCCATAGTCCGCACTGCCGACGTTCAGCAGTTCAGCCTTGACCTTGTTGATGTAGCGTTGGCCGACCCAGGTGCCGGTCACCGAGCGCGCGACCATGAGCGCGCCCGTGGGCCCCGTGAGCGGGCTCAGGTCCACACCTTTCGGGCCTCTGAACTGCGCTGAGCGGGAGAATTTCTCGTCGAGAAAACCTACACCGTCGGCGTAACCGTCGCGGTACAGCTGCGTGTAGGTCAGGGGCTCAGGGGTCGATGAGCCAATCAATGCGGGGGGCGAGAAGGCCCACACGGTGTCGGGGTCCACATCGTTGCCCCTACGTCCCAACAGCAGGTTCAGGCGCTGTTTGGCCTGTTCATGCAGATAGTCGTTGAAGCTTTGGAACTTCGCGTCAGACAGCGGAAATTCATTGTAGGTGAGCTGCGCGCCCTCGCTGTCGTCCACCAGTTTCAATAGCTTCTGGCGGGTGTCGATGCTGGTGGAGCGGAACCAGTTCGGTGTGCTGAATTCATAGTCATCGACCCGTGTGGCCAGCACATGCTCCGCCATCGCCTTGAGGCACGCGGCGTGGCTGCCGATGTGGCCGAAGCTGATTTCTTTGTAGTCATGCGCGCGTGGCTCGATGCTCAAGCCGGTCAATACGAGTTTCATTGCTCCGCGAAAACGCAGCGCGACCCGCTTGATCAGGTAGTCGGTGAGGGCGCCAGGCGGTTGTCGCGTGCCGCTGTCCAGGCTCCAGCCAAGGAGATGGTTCCGGCACTCGACCTCACTGTTGAAGGCCAGGAATTGCTGTTCTCGTGGCGCCTGTGGCGTGCACAGCAGCAGGCGGGTCACGGCGCCGCTGGCGTCGGTCTTGCGCAGCACCCACAGGTCCTGCAACTGCGCTTCGTGCAGCGACAGGGTCGCGGCGCTCAGGTGCGGGTCGCTGCCTTGGCGCAGACGAGAGATCAGCCCGTAGTCTTCATCGCTGAGATGTCCCTGAAGCAAGGCGGTGTACGCCAGTGCGTTGATGCGTTGGTCGAGCATCCGCTCGATTGCCTGGCTGACAGCCGGTTTGGCATGCATCTGTTGTTGCAGGTCGGCGAACGCTATCCGTGGCTGCAACGTGCTCAGCGTCTGCACCAGCCAGGTGGATGTCAGGTCCTGGTAGGCCTTGGGCAGTGGTGCGCCTTGATAGGTCAGCGTGGTTTTGCTCAGGAAGTCCGAGCCTGCCAGCGCGTCGCCGGTTTGCAGCCCACGCAGGGCCAGGTCGATCAGGGTGCGCTCGTGTTCGTATTCGCCGATGGGGGGGACGTAGCGCCGGGTGCTGATGACCAGGTCTTCCGGTGCCAGGTCGTGGATGTCCAGTTCATCGCTCAAGCGTTCGAGCAACTGATAGCGGGCCAGGGCTTCAGGTGTGGTCACCGGGCTCAGCAGATCGAGCAGTTGTTGGCGAGCCTCGTTGTAACTTTCCAGGTGGGTGGCGAGCAGGGCGCGGCGGGTCTCGCTGGCGCTGCGATACCAGTCCGGCGCGCTCTGGCGCAGGTAGTGTTCCATCAGAAGCCGGGCGCGCCACGCCAAGCGTGCGCTGAAGTCCGGCAGGGCCGCGGTAATGGCACGGTCCAGCGCGTCGATCAGTTGCGTGGCGTCCTGCGCCGGATTGTCCTCCAGGCTCAGGGCTCGCTCGATGTCCAGCGTGCGCTTGTCGATCAGGGCGTTGTAGGTGTGTTCAAACAGCGGTTTGTCGTTGATCGGCGTCAGCACCAGCGGCCAGATCGCCCCCGGCGTGATATCGCTATAGCGCGCGGGTAGCAGTTGCATAAAGGCGCGCCGTTGCTCGGCATCGTCCATCGCCTGCAGCCACTGCGTGTTCAGCTGCGCCAGTGAGCCGAAGCACTCGATGCCACGCGCAGGGGTGTACAGCATCACTTCGCCTACCGGGTGCGTAGACGTCAGGTCGGTGACCTCCGGGCTGGATTTTTCCGTCAGCACAAAGGCGCCCGCCAGTTCGACGGTGCGTTGCTGGTAGAGAAAGCTCAACGCATACAAGCCTGGACGCAACGTGCTGCCCAGTGGCACACGTTCAAGCATGGCTTGTTGCTGCGGATGCAGCAGGCGGTCCTCGGCACTGAGCGCCGTTTCGTTGGCCAGCGCCGTGTACCCGGCGTCAAACGTCATGAAGGATTTACGGGGTTTTCCATCGATTTGCTCATAGTGATCGAGGTGCTGCAAGTGGGCGTTCAGTGTGGTCTTGAGCGCCGTCACTTGGGTGGGCAGATTGCTCGACGTCAGCCCTTGATAGAGGGGCCGGCTCTTGGCCAGGAACTGCTGGCGATAACTCGCCAGGATCCGATTGGTTTTCTCCAGGTAGGCCAAGGCTGCGGACGGCGTGTGTTCGGGTAATAATGGCGATTCGACTTGGAGCAGATGATGCCCGATCTGATTGAGGTGACCTTTGATGCCTTCAAAGGTCTGGGGTGTGGTGCTCACAGGTACGCTCTCCATGCTGTGGGTAAGAACCCTCAGCATGCGCAGGCGTGCAGTTGACCAGGCGGTAGATAAATAGCGCAGGCGGGTGCCGGCACTTCACGCAGACTTGCCCGGCGCCCATGGGGAGCGAGGTGTCATGAGCGCAGCGTGCGCTCGGAGATTTCCCACAAGTCTTTCGGGTTGTCCCTCGGAACTTGCCTCACTAATCTTCGCCGGTCGTTGTCCATTCAGCGACCGGGACTGCAAGCCCGCCGAAAGTATGTTGGAGCTCATAAGCGCCGCTATAATCGTGGCGCTTTTCATGGTCATCGCTTTTATGGTGGCTGTGTGCGGGAGACCTTTGGGTCTACCCGGGATGCTCCTTCCTTGGTCTTGCAGGCCCGCACACAGCTGCCACCCATCATCTGCAAGTGATGTTGGTAGTTCCCATTATTTGAGGAGCATTACCATGATCAAAGACAGTCCAAATCCCCCATCCGACACTCGAACCACCGACCACCTCTTCAGCGTACTTCCCCATCTGAACAGCGAAACCTTGCTCGCCAATGCATCCCAGGACCTGGCATCCGTGCAGGCGCTGGCGGGGACTCTGGCGTTTGACGTCGACGGCCCGCAGCGTGACGCGGTGCTGGGGATTCATCGGATGGTAGAGGGTATCCAGTTGATGGTGGACCGGGTGCTGGATTTATCTGAGGTGCCTGCGCAGCAGTAATTCGGCACCTATCGGGCCCATTCGCGGGCAGGCCCACTCGCACATTTGAGCGCATTGCCAAGTCGGGCACCGATCAAAATGTGGGAGTGGGCTTGCCCGCGATTGGCCGCGAAGGTCACCGCAGCTCTATACCCTGGCGCCGACGTCACGGCTACTGACCAACCGTTCCATTGCCTGCCCCAACCCCGAAGCCTGGCCACCCACCAACAGGTGCCAAACACCGCTATCCAGCTGGCTCACACCCTGGCAGCCCAGCGCCGTCAACTGAGCTTCGGACAGCACCGAATCATCGCCCAATTCCACCCGCAGCCGGGTCATCGCCACTGCTTCGAGCTGGCGGACATTTGCGCGACCACCCAGTGCGTCCAGCCATTGCTCGGCTTCCTGCACATTCACGGCGGCCAACTTATCCACAGGTGCCACCGCCACTGGTGGGCTGGCCACAAACGATGGCATCGCCAACCGGATCTCATCGGCAATGCTGTCCGCCAGCGGCCCGACCACCACCTGCAAACTTCCCCCATTGCCAGGCCGCACCACTGCCATTGCACCCAGGGCTTTCAACTCGGCATCCACCGCTTTGTTGCGGTCGACCATGTCCAAGCGCAGGCGCGTGGTACAGGCCCCCACACTGAGCAAATTGGCCGCACCGCCCAAGGCCCGGATGTAAGCCGTGGCGCGCTGGTTATCGGTCATTACTTCAGCCTGCGCCACCTGGATATCCTCACGCCCCGGCGTTTTCAGGTTGAAGCGACGGATGCAGTAACTGAAGACGCTGTAGTAGATCGCGGCATACGCCAGGCCCACCGAGATCACCAGCCAGCCGTTGGTGGACTTGCCCCAGCCCAGCACCATGTCGATAAACCCACCGGAGAACGTGAAGCCCAGATGGATATTCAACATATTGGTCAGCGCCATGGACAGGCCGGTCAGCAACGCGTGGATCAGGTACAGGAACGGCGCCAGGAACATGAAGGCGAATTCAATCGGCTCGGTTACCCCAGTGAGGAACGAAGTCAGGGCCATCGACAGGAAAATCCCGCCCATCACCTTGCGCCGCTCCGGCAGGGCATTGCGGTACATCGCCAGGCAGGCGGCGGGCAGGCCGAAGAGCATCACCGGGAACATGCCGGTCATGAATTGGCCGCCTTTAGGGTCACCGGCAAAATAGCGGGTCAGGTCGCCGGTCACCACTGCACCCGTCACCGGGTCGGTGAAGGTGCCGAACACGAACCAGGCCATGTTGTTGAGGATGTGATGCAGGCCGGTGACGATCAGCAGGCGGTTGAATACACCGAAGACAAAGGCGCCGAAGCTGCCACTTTCCATCAGCAACACACCGAAGTTGTTGATGCCGTGTTGGATCGGCGGCCAGATCAGGCCAAAGATCACCCCCAGCGCCACCGCCGAAAACCCGGTGACAATCGGCACAAACCGCCGCCCGCCGAAGAACGCCAGATACTCCGGCAGCTTGATGTCCTTGAAGCGGTTATACAGCGCACCAGCCAACAGGCCGCTGGCGATACCGGCGAGCATGCCCATGTTGATGCTGCTGTCCATCACCTTGAGGGTGGAGACCATCACCAGGTAGCCAATCGCCCCGGCCAGCCCGGCCGTGCCGTTGTTGTCGCGGGCGAAGCCCACGGCGATGCCGATGGCGAAGATCAGTGCCAGGTTGGCGAAGATCGCCTGGCCGGCATCGTGCATCACCGCGATGTTCAACAGGTCGGTGTCACCCAATCGCAGCAGCAGGCCGGCAATCGGCAAGATGGCGATGGGCAGCATCAGCGCGCGGCCCAGGCGTTGCAGCCCTTCGATAAAAAGTTGGTACATGGCGGGTCTCCTTTTTCTTGTTGTTGTCAGCTCAGCGGCCAGTGGTGTTGACAGGCTTGGCGAACCGCTTTGGCGCTGCTCAGGTCGAGCAGCCCTTGGCTCAGTTGCCGGCATTGCGCCGCGTCCAGGTGACGGACGCGGTCCTTGATTTCTCCGATTTGCGGTGGGCTCACCGACAGTTCGCTGACCCCCAGGCCGACCAGCACCGGCGTGGCCAGCGGGTCGGACGCCAGGGCGCCGCACACGCCGACCCAACGTCCGTATTTCGCCGCGCCGGCACAGGTCTGGGCGATCAGCCGCAACAGCGCCGGGTGCAGCGCATCGACACGCGCGGCGAGGCCCGCGTGGTCGCGGTCCATGGCAAGGGTGTACTGGGACAGGTCATTGGTGCCGATGGACAGGAAGTCCGCATGCCGGGCCAATTGCTCGGCCATCAGCGCGGCGGCGGGGACTTCGATCATCACCCCCAGCTCGGGGCGTTGGGTCAGTTCCAACTCTGCACACAACTCATCCAGGCGCTGGCGAATCTGCAGCAGTTCGTCGACCTCACTGACCATCGGCAGCAGGATGCGGCAGCGCGCCAACGGGCTGACTTGCAGCAGCGCGCGCAGTTGCTGGTCGAGCAATTCCGGGCGTACCTGGGCCATGCGAATACCGCGCAGACCGAGTACCGGGTTGGCTTCGACGGGCAGCGGCAGGTAGTCGAGTTGTTTGTCGCCACCGACATCGATGGTGCGGATGATCACCGATTTATCGCCCATGGCATCCAGCACGGCTTGATAGGCCTGGCGTTGTTCCTGCTCATCCGGCGCGGTGCGGCGGTCGACGAACAGGAACTCGGTGCGCAGCAGGCCGACGCCGTCGGCGCCGTTCTCGAACGCCACCTGGGCCTCGGCACTGGAGGCGACATTGGCGGCCACTTCGATGCTCACGCCGTCGGTGGTGCGCGCCGGTTCTTGGGCTTGCGCCTGTTGTTGCTGATGGCGCAGTGCCTGCGCGTCGCGAAGCTGATGCACTTGGGCATGGCGCGCCTCGCTGGGGGCCAGTTCGAGGCGACCGTTGCCTGCGTCGAGCACCACGCGTTGGCCTTGCGGCACATTGAGCACCTCGGCCCCCAGGGCGACCACACAGGGCAGGCCTTTGCCCCGCGCCAGGATGGCGACGTGGGACGTGGCGCCGCCTTCGGCCATGCAGATCCCGGCAGCCTGTTGCGCGCTCAGTTGCAGCAAGTCCGATGGCGTCAGTTCGTGGGCGCTGACAATTGCCCCGACGGGTAATTCGAAGTGCCAGGCTTCGCCCAGCAGCGCGCGCAGTACCCGTTGTTGCAGGTCGCGCAGGTCATTGGCGCGCTCGGCGAACAGCGGTTTGCCCAAGGCCAGCAACACCGCGCACTGCGCCTGGATGGCATCACGCCAGGCGTGGGTAGCGGCGCTGCCGTGCTCGATGGCGGCGGTGGCAGCGTCCAGCAGTGTCGGATCTTCCAGCAGCGCAAGGTGGGTGGCGAAGATCTCTTCTTCCTCGACGTTCTTGCGTTGGCGGGCATGCCCCAGGGTGCTGCGGATTTCGCTGCGTACCTGCTCCAGGGCGACGTCCAGGCGTTGCAGTTGTTCGTCGGCCACATGCTTGCCGGGGTCTGCCGGCAGTTCGATACCGCTCAGGCGGAACAACGGCCCGCAAACCAGGCCCGGTGCCGCACACACGCCTTGCAACACACCGGCTTCGGCAGCCCCACGGCGCGCAATCGCCACCACCGGCGTATGGGTTTCTTCGTTGAAGGGCACCGACAGCGCGGCCACCAAGGCCTGCAACGCGGCCTCGCAATCGTTGCCACGACAGCTGACGTGAACTTCATCCCCTTCGCCAATCCCCAGTCCCATCAGGCCAATCAGGCTATCGCACGCGGCTGACTGACCGGCGAAATGCAACTGTGCCTGGCTGCTGAAACCTTGGGCGGTCTTGCGCACCAACGCGGCGGGGCGCGCATGTAAACCTCCACGGTGGGTAATGCGCACACGGGCGCGGGCTTCGCTGACGGAGTGATCCACAGCTGTCTGCAGCGGCGCCGTCGAGCGAGCCACAATGTGCAGCAACGGTTCGCCGACGTTGATGCGGGTGGCCGCCACCGAACGCAGCTCAAAACGCTCGCCGTTGGTCAGGATGATCAGGCTGACCAGGCTCTTGCACTGGCGCGCAATGCGATCCAGGTCAAACTGCACCAGCGCCTGGCCCTGGCTCACCCGTGCGCCTTGCTTCACCAGCAGCGCAAAGCCTTGGCCGTTCAATTCCACGGTGTCGATGCCCACATGCATCAAGACCTCGGCACCGTTCCCGGCACGAATCGTCAGCGCATGCCCGGTGCGGGCCACATGAATGATCTCCCCGTCACAGGGCGCGTACAGGCAATCGTTGAGTGGGTCGATGGCGATACCGTCGCCCATGGCGCCGCTGGCGAACACGTCATCGGGGACGTCGCCCAGGGCCAGCAACGGCCCGCTGAGAGGCGCGTTGAGGGTCAATTCATTATTGTTGTAGGACATGGCACGGTACTCATCAGGAAAGCGCGACTCAGTGAGTGCGGGTAACTTTGCTCAGGTGGCGCGGCTGGTCCGGGTCCATACCCCGAGCGACCGCCAGGCCGGCCGCCATGACGTAGAAACTCATGATCGCCAGGATCGGATCCAGGCTCGGGTGTTCGGCGCGGCTCAGGGTCAGGTCGCGTTCGGCGATATCGTCCGGCGCGGCCAGCAGCACGCGGGCACCGCGTTGGCGCATATCGGCGGCCAGGCTCAACAGGCCGGCTTGTTCGGCACCGCGCGGGGCGAACACCAGCAGTGGGTAGTTTTCATTGATCAAGGCCATCGGCCCGTGACGGACCTCGGCACTGCTGAAGGCTTCGGCCTGGATCGCCGAGGTTTCCTTGAGCTTGAGCGCGGCTTCCTGGGCGATGGCAAACCCGGCGCCACGGCCGATCACCATCAGTTGCTGGCAACCGCGCAGGGTATCGATGGCGCTGCTCCAGTCTTGCCCGGCGGCTTCGCGCAGGCCTTCGGGCAGGGCTTGGCAGGCGAGCAGCAAGTCGGCCTCCTGGTTCCAGTGGCCGATCAACTGCGCGCTGGCGCTGAGGGTGGCGATAAAGCTCTTGGTCGCAGCCACGCTGAGTTCCGGCCCGGCGCACAGGGGCACATGGAATTCGCAGGCGGCTTCCAGCGGAGAGTCTTCGGCGTTGACCAGCGAAATGCTCAAGGCCCCCCGCTTGCGCAGCAGGCGCAGGCTGTTGACCAGGTCCGGGCTCTGCCCCGACTGGGAGAAACCGAACGCCACCTGACCGCTGACTTTCATCGGCGCTTGCAACAAGGTCACCACCGACATTGGCAACGACGCCACCGGGATGCCGACATGCTGCATGGCCAGGTAGGCGAAGTAGCTGGCGGCGTGGTCCGAGCTGCCCCGCGCAATGGTCATCGCCACTTGCGGCGGCTGGCGGCGCAGGCGGCCGGCGACTTCCTCCAGCAACGGTTCCAGGCGTTGCAGTTGCGCCGCGACGGCGTCACAGGAGGCCAAGGCCTCTTCAAGCATTTTTGAAGACAATGGTTTCTCCTTCGACCATGACGTCGGTGAGGTGCAGGGAGCGGTCCAGACGCACGCAGTCGGCGAAGCTGCCGGGTTGCAGGCGGCCGCGTTGTTCCAGGCCCAGGTAGTCCGCCGGAAATTGCGACAGGCGTTGTGAGGCTTCGCTGATGGGCAGGCCGATTTTCACCAGGTTGCGCAGTGCCTGATCCATGGTCAGGGTGCTGCCGGCCAGGGTGCCGTCGGCCAGGCGCACGCCGCCCAGGCATTTGGTCACGGTGTGGCTGCCCAGCTTGTATTCGCCGTCGGGCATGCCGGCGGCGGCGGTGGAGTCGGTGACGCAGTACAGGCACGGGATCGCGCGCAGGGCCACGCGCATGGCGCCGGGGTGCACGTGGAGCAAATCCGGGATCAGCTCGGCGTACTTGGCGTGGGCCAGTGCCGCGCCGACGATGCCGGGTTCGCGGTGATGCAACGGGCTCATGGCGTTGTACAAATGGGTGAAGCTGGTGGCGCCGGCGGCGAGGGCGGCGACGCCTTCTTCATAGCTGCCCAGGGTGTGGCCGATCTGCATGCGCACGCCGCGCTCGCTGAGGGCGCGGATCAGGGCGTCGTGGCCGGCGATTTCCGGGGCGATGGTGATCACCCGGATCGGCGCCAGGCGCAGGTAGGCTTCGACTTCGGCCATCAAGGCGGTGTGGGCGAAGTTGGGCTGCGCACCGAGTTTTCCCGGATTGATGTAGGGGCCTTCCAGGTGCACGCCGAGTACCCGGGCGCTGCCCGTAGGACGCTGCTCGCAGAAGCGCCCGAGTTGGCCGAGCACGCTGGTAATTTCCTCCACCGGCGCGGTCATGGTGGTGGCCAACAGCGACGTCGTACCAAAACGCACATGGGTGCGGGTGATGGTCTCGAAAGCGTCGGCGCCTTCCATGATGTCTTTACCGCCGCCGCCGTGGACGTGCAGGTCGATAAAACCCGGCAGCAGGTAGGGCAGGTCGTTTTCAGCCGGGTCGCAAGGCTCGCCTTCGATGGCGATGACCTTGCCGTGCTGGTGCGCCAGGCGGCCGCGAATCCAGCCATGGGGCGTGAGGATATTGTCTTCGGACATGGGCAGTTCTCTAAGGCCGCAACTCGGCGGCAAAGTCATAACGGCGAAGCTCTGCGACAAAGTCGTAGTAGTCGTTGCGGCAGTAGGTGTCGGTGATTTCGATCGGCGTGTTGTCGGCGGTGTAGCCGACCCGCGTCATCAGCAGCATGGCGGTGCCGGGGGCGATGCCCACCAGCTTGGCGAACTCGTCGGAGGCATTGATTGCCTGGATATGTTGCAGCGCACGGACGATGGGTTTGCCGATGCCTTCGAGGTATTCGTACAGCGAATTGCCGATGGCTTGCGGCTGCGGCAGTACCGAGGCAGGCATGGCGGTCATCTCGATGGCCATCACGGTGTCATCGGCTTTACGCAGGCGCTTGAGCCGCGCCACCTTGTCGGTTGGTGACAGGCCCAGGCGGATCAGTTCTTCGTGGGTCGGCGGGGTGATCTCGCGCTCTAGCCATTGGGAGCTGGGCACAAAGCCCTTGAGGCGCAACATCTCGCTGAACCCCGACAAGCGCGACAGCGGCTGCTCCAGGCGTGGCGTGATAAAGGTGCCGGAGCCCTGGCTGCGGCGGATCAGGCCTTGGGCGAACAACACTTCCAGCGCTTTTCGGGCAGTGACCCGCGAAATGCTCAGCTGTTCGCTGAGGGCGCGCTCCGAGGGCAGGGCCTGTTCGGATTTCCACTGGCCGGCATGGATCGCCGCTTCCAGGTTGCGGGCCAGTTGCAGGTACAGCGGCGTGGATTGTTTGTCGTCGGGACGCAGCGTCAGGATGGGGTTCATCTATGAGGTTTCCGATGCGGTTATTGGAGTGTTGTCGCCCGGTATTGGCCGGAAGCTAATACCACTTAAATACCATGTCAATGCTGCCAAAACGGTGCAAGTACCGGTTTCAGGGCACCTTAACGGTGCCTGGTATCAAGTGGTATTAGAGAGGTCTTTATTGCGCGCAGAGATGCGCAGCCCGCGCGGTGAATTGGTATTCACCGGCAGGTGCTGCCGAGGGCAGGAATCTTTTTTGATTTATTTTACGAACGGTCCAGCGTCAGGGCCGAATCTCGATCAGCGTGCCGTCCTTGACCAGGTTCCAGACTTCGCGCATGTCGACGTTGCGCATACCGATGCAGCCGTCGGTCCAGTCCAGGGTGTGGAACCACTGCTCCGGGTAGTCTTCGGTGTCGGGGGTGCCGTGGATCATGATCATGCTGCCGGGCTTTACGCCTTCGCGGCGGGCGCGGGCGGCGTCGCTGATATTCGGGTAGGAAATGTGCATGGACAGGTTGAAACGGTCGCTGGTCTTGCGCCAGTCGATCCAGTACAGGCCTTCCGGGGTGCGGCGGTCGCCCTCGATCAGCTTGTGGCCCTTGGGGTTCTTGCCCAGGGAAATCCGGTAGGTCTTGAGGGGCTTGCCGTCGTTGATCAACTGCAATTGGTGGGCGGACTTGAGCACCAGGACTTTTTCGACCGTCTTGCCGCCCAGGGTTTCCACGGTAGAGGCTGGCGACAGCGTGGCGAACGACAGGCAAATCAGAGCAAGCAACCAACGCATTAAAACGGTATCCCTATGGCGACGAGCTGCCGAATGGTTATTGGGCGGGCTTTGAAAGAGGTGGCACGGCTTCGCTGCGCACCGGGAACGACTGCTGGCGGCGGTCAGCGAAAAAGTATTCTAGGGTACGCCCGACCGTGCGGAAAGCCAGCTCGGACCAAGGGATGTCGGCCTCGTCGAACAGCTGTACTTCAAGGCTTTCGGGGCCTGCGGCGAAGTCCAGGTCGACCAGTTCGGCCCGGTAGAAGATATGCACCTGGCTGATGTGCGGCACATCGATCAGGGTATAGAGGCTCAGGTTGCGTACGCGGGCGCAGGCTTCTTCCTGGGTTTCGCGCACGGCGGCTTGTTCGACGGTCTCGCCGTTCTCCATGAAACCGGCGGGCAGGGTCCAGTAACCCAGGCGCGGCTCGATGGCGCGGCGGCACAGCAGCACCTTATCGCCCCATACCGGCACGGTACCGGCGACGATATTGGGGTTCTGATAGTGAATGGTCGAACAGTGATCACACACAAAACGCAGGCGGGCGTCGCCTTCGGGAATGCGTTGGGTAACCGGTTTACCGCACTGGCTGCAGAAATTCATGCTGGGGTTCCTGGAAAGTGCGTCTATCTTGGCTTGGCCGGGAGGGGCCTGCAAGTTGTCGTTTAGCGACACCGCCCAGGTTTTGGGGTTGGGCGCCCGGCAGCTTTGGTGCATGATGCAAGGTAGCCAACAGACCGAGATGACTCATGCTGGACGAGCTACTTCGCCGGGTAAGCAATCACACTCCCCACACGCTGGAAACCGACGGGCGTTTCCCCGAGGCTGCGGTGCTGGTGCCGATTACCCGCAGTGACGAACCTGAGCTGATCCTGACCCTGCGCGCCAGCGGCCTGTCGACCCATGGCGGCGAAGTGGCCTTTCCCGGCGGGCGCCGCGACCCCGAAGACCCGGACCTGATCTTCACCGCCCTGCGCGAAGCCGAAGAAGAAATCGGCCTGCCCCCCGGCTTGGTCGAGGTTATCGGTCCGCTGAGCCCGCTGATCTCCCTGCACGGTATCCGGGTCACACCCTATGTGGGGGTGATCCCCGATTACGTCGAATACCTGGCCAACGATGCCGAGATTGCTGCCGTCTTCAGCGTGCCCTTGGATTTTTTCCGACAGGACCCGCGCGAACATACTCACCGCATCGATTACCAGGGCCGCAGTTGGTACGTGCCCAGTTATCGTTTCGGCGAATACAAGATCTGGGGCCTGACGGCAATCATGATCGTCGAACTGATCAATTTGCTCTATGACGATGCCCAGATCAGCCTGCACCAGCCGCCCAAGAGCTTCATCAATATTTAAGCCGTCGTTTGAACGGTCAGCCGTGAGGGAAAACCATGAAATACCGCCTGGGCGACGCCCGCGTCGAAACACATCCACACAGCTGGGTCGCGCCGAATGCCACGCTGGTGGGCAAGGTCAAGCTGGAGGAGGGCGCCAACGTCTGGTTCAACGCGGTGTTGCGTGGCGACAACGAACTGATCCTGATCGGCAAGAACAGCAACGTCCAGGATGGCAGCGTCATGCACACCGACATGGGCTATCCGCTGACCCTCGGCACCGGCGTGACCATCGGCCATAACGCCATGCTGCACGGTTGCACAGTCGACGATTACAGCCTGATCGGTATCAACGCGGTGATCCTCAACGGCGCCAGGATCGGCAAGCACTGCATCATCGGCGCCAACTCGCTGATTGGCGAAGGCAAGGAGATTCCCGATGGTTCGCTGGTGATGGGCTCGCCGGGCAAAGTGGTGCGTGAATTGACTGACGCACAGAAACGTATGCTCGAAGCCAGCGCCGCGCACTATGTGCATAACGCCCAGCGTTACGCGCGGGATCTGGTAGAGCAGGAAGAATGAGTGCAGTTGAACGCCCCGTCGCCTCGCCGTGCGTGAGTATTTGCGCGCTGGATGATGACGATATTTGCACCGGTTGCCAGCGCACCGTGGATGAAATCACACGTTGGAGCCGCATGGACAACGCCGAACGCCGGGTGGTGTTGGGGTTGTGTCATGAGCGGGCGGTGGCGGGGGGGTTGGTGTTTATGGCTTCTGGTAAATCCGGCGCCTGATGGATCGCCATCGGGAGCAAGCCCCCTCCCACATTTTGACCGCACTCCTACAGATTAAACGCGGTTAAGTGTGGGAGGGGGCTTGCCCCCGATAAGGCCCTCCCAGACGACATATTTCAAAATGTGAAGTACCCTGTGCCCCTTGTTCACAGGTCCCTCGCCCCATGCTCTTCCTGATCGCCTACATCAGCAGCGTCGTGCTGATCAACTTCGCCTTCTCCACCGCCCCGCACCTGGATGTCATCTGGTCGGCCTGGGGTGGCCTGGTGTTTATCCTGCGCGACATGGTGCAAACCCGCTTCGGCCACGGTGCGATCATCGCCATGCTGGCGGCGCTGGTGTTGTCGTATATCACTTCGGACCCGTCCATCGCCCTGGCCAGCGCCACGGCATTCGCGGTGTCCGAGTGCATCGACTGGCTGGTGTTCAGCATCACCAAGCGCCCGCTCCACGATCGCCTGTGGATAAGTTCGGCGCTGAGCATTCCCCTCGACACGTTTATCTTCTTCGGCCTGATCGGCGCACTCACCCCTGCCGTGGTGGGCACGGCCTTGGCGTCGAAATTCGCCGGGGTCACGGTGGTGTGGCTGATCATGGCCTGGCGCATCCGCAAGCGGGCCGTCGCCAACTGAGGCCAATTTTTACAGTTCATGTAAAATGCCGGCCTTTCTCCCCATGATCCGCTCCCCTGAGGACCTGAGATGACCCGAATCGGAACTCCATTGTCGCCAACCGCGACCCGCGTTTTGCTGTGTGGCTGCGGTGAGCTGGGCAAGGAAGTGGTGATCGAACTGCAACGCCTGGGCGTTGAAGTGATTGCCGTGGATCGCTACGCCAATGCGCCGGCCATGCAGGTTGCGCACCGCAGCCATGTGATCAACATGCTCGACGGCGCTGCCCTGCGTGCGGTGATCGAGGCGGAAAAACCGCATTTCATCGTGCCGGAAATCGAAGCCATCGCCACCGCGACCCTGGTGGAGCTGGAGGCCGAAGGCTTCACGGTGATCCCGACCGCCCGTGCCACGTCGCTGACCATGAACCGCGAAGGTATCCGTCGCCTGGCCGCTGAAGAGCTGGACCTGCCGACCTCGCCGTACCACTTCGCCGACACCTTCGAAGACTACAGCAAGGCCGTCCAGGACCTGGGCTTCCCCTGCGTGGTCAAGCCGGTGATGAGTTCGTCGGGTAAGGGCCAGAGCCTGCTGCGCAGTGCTGATGATGTGCAGAAAGCCTGGGACTACGCCCAGGAAGGCGGGCGTGCCGGTAAAGGTCGGGTGATAATCGAAGGCTTTATCGATTTCGACTATGAAATCACCCTGCTGACTGTGCGTCACATCGGCGGCACCACCTTCTGCGCGCCGGTCGGCCACCGTCAGGAGAAGGGCGACTACCAGGAATCCTGGCAGCCACAAGCGATGAGCCCGATTGCCCTGGCCGAGTCCGAGCGTGTGGCCAAGGCGGTGACCGAGGCGTTGGGCGGTCGTGGCCTGTTTGGCGTGGAGCTGTTCATCAAAGGCGATCAGGTGTGGTTCAGCGAAGTGTCGCCGCGCCCCCATGACACCGGTCTGGTGACCCTGATTTCCCAGGACCTGTCGCAGTTTGCCCTGCATGCGCGCGCCATCCTGGGCCTGCCAATCCCGTTGATCCGTCAGTTCGGGCCTTCGGCTTCGGCGGTGATTCTGGTGGAAGGGCAGTCGACCCAGACCGCGTTCGCCAACCTCGGCGCCGCCTTGAGCGAGCCGGACACGGCGTTGCGTCTGTTTGGTAAGCCAGAAGTGAATGGCCAGCGCCGCATGGGCGTGGCGTTGGCGCGGGATGAGTCGATTGAAGCGGCTCGGGCCAAGGCGACCCGTGCTTCGAAAGCGGTTGTTGTAGAGCTCTAAAAGCATCGTGCCGGTCAGTTAAGCGTACATCGCCTCCTGTAGGAGCGAGCTTGCTCGCGAAAAACGTCAACGATAACGCGTGCTTCCTGAATGAACGCGGCGTCTGTGAGTTTTTCGCGAGCAAGCTCGCTCCTACAAAAAGCCTTAACTGACTGGCATTAGGGCTTGCCCCCGATAGCTGTTTATCAGGCAACCCGGTTCAAATCATTATCCCGCGTCTCTTTCAGGCACAGCACAGCAATCAAGCTGAGCAACGCTGCCGCCGACACATATCCGCCGACATAACTCAGCCCACCCATCGCCACCAGCTTGGTTGCGAAGAACGGTGCGGCCGAAGCGCCAACAATCCCACCCAGGTTATACGCCGCCGAAGCCCCGGTATAACGCACGCGTGTCGGGAACAATTCTGGCAACAGCGCACCCATCGGCGCGAAGGTCACGCCCATCAGGAACAGCTCCAGGGCCAAAAACAGCGCAACGGCCCAGGTCGAACCGTGGGTCAGCAACGGCTCCATGGTGAAGCCCGACAGAATTGCCAGGACCGCACCGACGATCAGTACCGGCTTGCGCCCGTAGCGATCACTGGCCAACGCCGCCAACGGTGTCGCCAGGCCCATGAACAGCACTGCAAAGCACAGCAATCCAAGGAACGTCTCGCGGCTGTAGCCCAGGGTCGACACGCCATAGCTCAGGGAAAAGGCCGTGGTGATGTAGAACAGCGCGTAGCACACCACCATCGACGCGGCGCCCAGCAGTACGGGCAACCAATGCTGGCTGAACAGTTCCACCAGCGGCACTTTCACCGGGGCTTCTTTCGCCACGGCATTGGCGAACACCGGGGTTTCATGCAGCTTCAGGCGCGCATACAGGCCGACCATCACCAATGCTGCGCTGAGGATGAACGGGATGCGCCAGCCCCAACTGCGGAACTGCTCGTCATTCAGGCTCATGGCCAGGATCAGGAACAAGCCGTTGGCCGCCAGGAAACCAATCGATGGGCCCAGTTGCGGGAACATGCCGAACCAGGCGCGCTTGCCCTTGGGGGCGTTCTCGGTGGCCAGCAACGCCGCGCCACCCCACTCGCCGCCAAGCCCCAGGCCCTGGCCGAAACGCAGCACGCACAACAGGATGGGCGCCCAGGCACCGATGCTGTCATAGCCGGGCAGCAAGCCGATCAGCGTGGTACACACGCCCATCAGCAGCAGCGAGGCCACCAGGGTCGACTTGCGGCCGATGCGGTCGCCAAAGTGGCCGAACAGCGCCGAGCCCAGCGGGCGGGCGATAAAGGCGATACCGAAGGTCAGGAACGACGCCAGCATCTGCGCGGTACCGGAGGTCTGCGGAAAGAACACCGGCCCGATCACAAGGGCGGCAGCCGTGGCGTAGATATAGAAGTCGTAGAACTCGATGGCGGTGCCGACGATGCTTGCGGTGGCGACACGGGCGGTCGAGTTGGTCGGGGCGGCGGTCGCGGCCTCGTTATAGGTGGTGCTCATGGAGGTATCCCTGACGGTCGTTGCGCGTTTGGACGCGGATTATTATTGGGTCGAACCCCCTTGGATCAGGGTAGTGCGCGGGGCGGCTCGGGATGGGAGCGAACACCGGTCAGACAGGATGCAGCGGTGCCTGGACGCGCTCAGTGCGGATAGCACGCGGTCGGGCGGGGCTTGGGTAAGCCGCAGGGATTATAGGAAGGGGTGTGGAAATACAACAAGTGGCTCGAGCACCCCTCCCACACTGGAGTGTGGTTTGTCAGGAAATCAGGCGGCGACCGGCACCCGGCTGGTGTGCCAGATCAGGACCTTGCTTACCCGGTTGTCCTCGGTCTCGAGGATTTCCAAGCGGTAGCGACCGATTTTTACGCACACCGCGCAATCCGGAATAGTCTCCAGTGCTTCGGTCACCAAGCCGTTGAGGGTCTTGGGCCCGTCGCTGGGCAGATGCCAGCCCAGGCTCTTGTTCAATTCGCGGATCGAGGCGGCGCCGTCGATGATGTAGCGGCCATCGGGCTGCGCTTCGATATGCGGGTTGTCCGCACTTTGCTCGTTTTCGAATTCGCCGACGATTTCTTCGAGAATATCTTCCAGGGTGACGATACCCAGTACTTCGCCGTATTCATCCACCACCATGCCCAGGCGTCGTTGCTGCTTGTGGAAGTTCAGCAGTTGCAGTTGCAGAGGTGTGCTTTCCGGGACGAAGTAGGGCTCGTAGGAAGCCTCGAGCAAGGCTTCCTTGGTCAGGCTGGCGTCCGGCAGCAGATGCTGGATCAGCCGGGTGTTCAGTACGGCTTCGACCTGGTTGATGTCACTGTGGAACACCGGCAGGCGAGTGCGCGGGGAGGTGCGCAGTTGCTCGATGATTTCTTCGATCGAGTCATCCAGGTTGATACCGTCCACTTCGCTGCGGGGTACCAGGATGTCATTGACGGTGATGTTGTCCAGGGCGTGGATACCCGGCATGCCAGGTGTGCGGCCTTCGTCGGCCTCAGGCTGCGGTTCGTCGTGGTCGGGCTGTGGCTCGTCGCTGTGTTTCACTACGCCGGCCTTGCGCGCAAACGGGCGCAGCAGCAACAGGCTGATGCCATTGAGCAACCAGGCGGCGGGGTAGAGGATTTTCAGTGGCACGCCCAGCAGCGTGTTGCCAAAACCCAGCACCGCTTGCGGATGACGGGTTGCCAGGGCGCGGGGCAGGTAGTCGGCCAGGATCAGCAGGACGGCGCAGGAGATCAGCCAGCCGAGCCACGGGCCGTTCTGCGCCCAGGCATAAATCGCCAGCAGGGTGCAGAGGATTACCACGGCCGCGCGGCACAGGCTGTTGCACAGGATCAGACTGTGGCGCGGGAAACTCAGGCGGGCGGCAGCCTTGTCGCCCTGGCGTGTGCCGGGGCGCAAAGCCAGCAGGTGTTGTTGTGCGGCTTCGATGGCGGTAAACAGCGCCGCCCATAACACCAGCAAGGCGATTACTGCGAGCATCGGCCCCAAGGGCAAATTGTCCATTTTTTGCTGCCCGTCAGATATGCAGGATGTATTCGCGAACCAGCTTGCTGCCGAAATAGGCCAGCATCAGCAGGCAGAAACCGGCCAGGGTCCAGCGAATCGCCTTGTGCCCGCGCCAGCCAAGGCGGTTGCGGCCCCACAGCAATACGCTGAACACCACCCAGGCCAGGCATGCCAGCAGGGTCTTGTGCACCAGGTGCTGGGCAAACAGGTTTTCGACGAACAGCCAGCCGGAGATCAGCGACAGCGACAGCAGCGTCCAGCCGGCCCACAGGAAACCGAACAGCAGGCTTTCCATGGTTTGCAGCGGCGGGAAGTTCTTGATCAGGCCGGAAGGGTGCTTGTGCTTGAGCTGGTGGTCCTGCAACAGCAGGAGCAAGGCCTGGAACACCGCAATGGTGAACATGCCGTAGGCCAGGATCGACAGCAGGATATGAGCGAGGATGCCTGGCTCTTCGTCGATCACCTGCACCGTACCGGTGGGGGCGAACTGCGCGAGCAGCACCGTCAGCACACCCAGTGGGAAGAGCAGGACCAGCAGGTTCTCGACGGGAATCCGATAACAGGCCATCAGTGTCAGCGCAATGACCGCCGCCGCGATCAGGCTGGCGGCGCTGAAAAAATCCAGGCCCAGGCCAACCGGCGTCATCAGATGGGTGAACAAGCTCGCGGCATGGGCCAGCAGGGCGAGGACGCCAAGGCCGACCAGCAGGCGTTTGTCCGCCTTGGCGCCTTTGGCCAGACGAGAGCCCTGATAGAGGGTCGCAGCGGCATACACGATGGCGGCGGCGAGGCTGGGTAGCAAACTGGGTGACAAGGGGAGCATAAATCCTGATAGACAAGCCCGAAAGGCGCTGAGTTTGGCACACACCTGCGCTCCACGAAAGACTCCCCGGCCAGACAGCGGGTGTGCATGGGCGCAGTCTTCGCTATAATCCGCGACCTGCCCACGCCGCAGGCTCGCCGAACGCTGTTTTTAATAGCGATTTACCACAGCCTGGGCCGCCATTACCTCGGTCTACCAATGCATTTCGATGAATAGGGCCTGAAAGGATCGCGCATGTTTGAAAACTTGACTGACCGTCTCTCGCAGACGCTGCGCCACGTAACCGGCAAGGCCAAGCTGACCGAGGACAATATTAAAGACACCCTGCGTGAAGTGCGCATGGCGTTGCTGGAAGCCGACGTCGCCTTGCCTGTGGTCAAGGACTTCGTCAACTCGGTCAAGGAGCGTGCGGTTGGCACTGAAGTGTCCCGCAGCCTGACCCCGGGCCAGGCCTTTGTGAAGATCGTCCAGGCCGAGCTCGAAAGCCTGATGGGCGCGGCCAACGAAGACCTGAACCTCAGCGCCGTGCCACCGGCCGTCGTATTGATGGCTGGCCTGCAGGGTGCAGGTAAGACCACCACCGCCGGCAAGCTGGCGCGCTTCCTTAAAGAGCGCAAGAAGAAATCGGTAATGGTGGTCTCGGCTGACGTGTACCGTCCGGCCGCGATCAAGCAGTTGGAAATGCTCGCGGGTGAAGTAGGCGTGACCTTCTTCCCGTCCGACCTGAGCCAGAAGCCGGTCGACATCGCCAACGCCGCTATTAAAGAAGCCAAGCTGAAGTTCATCGACGTGGTCATCGTCGATACCGCCGGTCGCCTGCACATCGATGAAGAGATGATGGGCGAGATCAAGGCGCTGCATGCCGCGATCAACCCGGTCGAGACGCTGTTCGTGGTTGACGCCATGACCGGCCAGGATGCGGCCAACACGGCCAAGGCCTTTGGTGATGCACTGCCGTTGACCGGCGTGATCCTCACCAAGGTCGACGGCGACGCCCGAGGCGGTGCCGCACTGTCGGTACGTGCCATCACCGGCAAGCCGATCAAGTTCATCGGTATGGGCGAGAAGAGCGAAGCGCTCGAGCCCTTCCATCCTGAGCGTATCGCCTCGCGTATCCTCGGCATGGGTGACGTGCTCAGCCTGATCGAACAGGCCGAAGCGACCCTCGACAAGGACAAGGCCGATAAGCTGGCCAAGAAGCTGAAGAAGGGCAAAGGCTTCGACCTCGAAGACTTCCGCGACCAGCTGCAACAAATGAAGAACATGGGCGGCCTCGGCGGCCTGATGGACAAGCTGCCGAATATCGGCGGTGTGAACCTGGCGCAAATGGGCAATGCCCAGAATGCGGCAGAGAAGCAGTTCAAGCAGATGGAAGCCATCATCAACTCCATGACCCCGGCCGAGCGCCGCGACCCTGAGCTGATCAGCGGTTCGCGCAAGCGTCGGATCGCCATGGGTTCCGGCACCCAGGTGCAGGACATCGGTCGCTTGATCAAGCAGCACAAGCAGATGCAGAAGATGATGAAGAAATTCTCCGCCAAGGGCGGAATGGCCAAGATGATGCGCGGCATGGGCGGTATGTTGCCCGGCGGCGGCATGCCGAAAATGTAAAGTATTCGAGCGGGAGTTCACTCCTGCTCCGACCCACAGGGATGTGGGATCTCCAGCAAACCCGCCGTTGGCGGGGGCTGACCTGCCGTTTTAACCGACGGCTCTATAGCAGATCTGAATGGCACGCTGATAGGCGCCAGAAAAAGACATTTGCAAAAGTCCGGATATTCCTTAGAATATGCGGCCTTTCGGGCACCTATGCCCGCTGTGCATTTAGATTTGCAGCACCGACTACAGGAACGATGTTCACATGCTAACAATCCGTCTTGCCCTTGGCGGCTCCAAAAAGCGCCCGTTTTACCACTTGACCGTAACTGACAGCCGCAACCCACGTGACGGCTCTCACAAGGAACAAGTTGGTTTCTTCAACCCGATCGCTCGTGGTCAAGAAGTCCGCCTGTCCGTGAACCAAGAGCGCGTAGCCTACTGGCTGAGCGTTGGTGCACAACCGTCTGAGCGTGTTGCTAAGTTGTTGAAGGACTCGGCTAAGGCCGCAGCCTGAGCAATATGAACGCGACGCCAGCTGTTGCTGATGATTTGATCGTTATCGGCAAGATTTATTCTGTTCATGGCGTTCGCGGCGAAGTGAAGGTGTATTCCTTTACTGATCCGACTGAAAACCTGTTGCAGTACAAAACCTGGACGCTCAAGCGCGAAGGTAGTGTGAAACAGGTCGAGCTGGTCAGTGGACGCGGGAGCGATAAGTTCCTGGTCGCAAAGCTCAAGGGTCTTGATGATCGTGAAGAAGCTCGTCTTCTGGCTGGTTATGAGATCTGCGTGCCGCGCAACCTGTTCCCTGAATTGACCGACGGCGAGTACTACTGGTACCAGCTGGAAGGTCTGAAGGTTATTGATCAACTCGGGCAATTGTTCGGGAAAATCGATCATCTTCTGGAAACCGGCGCCAATGATGTAATGGTGGTCAAGCCTTGCGCTGGCAGCCTGGATGATCGCGAACGCCTGTTGCCCTATACCGAGCAATGCGTGTTGGCCGTCGACCTAGCAGCGGGCGAGATGAAGGTGGAATGGGACGCGGACTTCTAAGCGTGGCTAATTTGCGCATTGAAGTGATCAGTTTGTTTCCCGAGATGTTTTCCGCCATCAGTGAGTACGGCATCACCAGTCGGGCGGTGAAACAGGGGCTGTTGCAGCTTACCTGTTGGAACCCGCGAGACTACACGACGGATCGACATCACACTGTGGACGATCGCCCATTTGGCGGTGGCCCGGGCATGGTGATGAAGATCAAGCCCCTGGAAGACGCGTTGGCTCAGGCCAAGGCTGCAGCCGGGGAGAAGGCGAAGGTGATTTACCTGTCCCCTCAAGGCCGCCAGCTGAAACAGGCTGGGGTCCGCGAACTGGCGAATGAGGAAGCACTGATCCTGATTGCCGGTCGCTATGAAGGCATTGACGAGCGTTTTATTGATGCTCATGTCGATGAAGAGTGGTCGATTGGGGACTATGTCCTGTCTGGCGGCGAGCTGCCGGCGATGGTCCTGATAGATGCGGTTACACGACTGCTGCCTGGAGCTTTAGGGCATGCGGACTCCGCGGAGGAAGATTCCTTCACGGATGGTTTGCTGGATTGCCCGCATTACACCCGACCGGAGGTGTATGCGGATCAGCGTGTTCCCGACGTATTGCTAAGTGGCAATCACGCACACATCCGGCGTTGGCGTTTACAGCAGTCCCTTGGTCGGACCTATGAACGACGCGCCGATCTTCTGGAAAGCCGCTCGCTTTCTGGAGAAGAGAAGAAGCTGCTCGAGGAATACATCCTCGCGCGGGACGATAGTTAACAACGTATCGATGGTAGGTCCATTGACTTACCTTAGGAGCACAGCATGACTAACAAAATCATCCTTGCACTCGAAGCAGAGCAGATGACCAAAGAGATCCCTACCTTTGCCCCGGGCGACACTATTGTCGTTCAGGTGAAAGTGAAGGAAGGCGACCGTTCGCGTCTGCAAGCGTTCGAAGGCGTGGTAATCGCCAAGCGTAACCGTGGTGTGAACAGTGCTTTCACTGTTCGTAAAATCTCCAACGGTGTTGGCGTAGAGCGTACTTTCCAGACCTACAGCCCGCAAATCGACAGCATGGCCGTTAAGCGTCGCGGTGACGTACGTAAAGCCAAGCTGTACTACCTGCGTGACCTGTCCGGTAAAGCAGCTCGCATCAAGGAAAAACTGGCTTAAGTCCAGCTTCCCGATGCAGAAAAAAGCAGCCTACGGGCTGCTTTTTTGTGCCCGCGATTTGAGCTCTGTCTCTGCGGAAGATGCGGCCGGCTACGGCGGTTCATGCCTTCAGGGATGTGTGCGTGGCCGGGCTGCGATAGGATCTACCCGATACCACCCTTTTCCTTGCCTGAGCCCCCATGCCCGCCATTGACCACCCCCTGATCGACCGCTTCCTTGACGCCCTTTGGCTGGAAAAAGGCTTGTCAGACAACACCCGCCAGGCCTACCGCAGCGACCTGGCGCTGTTCAACGGCTGGCTGCAGGAAAAAAAGCTGGAACTGATCAATGCCGGCCGCGAGCTGATCCTCGATCACCTGGCCTGGCGCCTGGAGCAGAACTACAAGCCTCGTTCCACTGCGCGATTCCTCTCCGGTGTGCGTGGCTTTTATCGCTATTTGTTGAGGGAAAAACTGATCGCCCTCGATCCGACCCTGCAAATCGATATGCCGCAACTGGGTAGGCCCTTACCTAAATCCCTGTCAGAAGCCGACGTCGATGCCTTGCTCGCTGCGCCCGACCTCAGCGAGGCCATCGGCCAGCGGGACCGCGCCATGCTGGAAGTTTTGTATGCCTGCGGCCTGCGGGTCACGGAGCTGATCAGCCTGACCCTGGAGCAAGTCAATCTGCGCCAGGGGGTACTGCGGGTGATGGGCAAGGGCAGCAAGGAACGGCTGGTACCGATGGGGGAGGAGGCCATCGTGTGGGTCGAGCGCTACATGCGCGATGCCCGTAGCGAACTGCTCGGCGGGCGTCCCAGCGATGTGCTGTTCCCCAGCCAGCGTGGCGAGCAGATGACCCGCCAGACCTTCTGGCATCGCATCAAGCACCAGGCCAAGGTCGCGGGGATCGGAAAGTCGCTGTCGCCCCACACACTGCGTCACGCCTTCGCCACGCATTTGCTCAACCACGGCGCGGATTTACGTGTGGTGCAAATGCTCCTGGGCCACAGCGACTTATCCACCACCCAGATTTACACCCACGTGGCGCGTGCGCGATTGCAGGATATGCACGCCAAGCACCACCCGCGAGGCTGAAAACCGCCAATTTATCCCGCCACGGGCTGCCCTGCGGCCCAACTGTGGTAGGCTTTGCCGGTTAGCAAAGGGGACGGCCCGCACCCGTGTTTGCGTATCGGCGTACCTGCACCCGTCCCTGCATCTGCCTTCAGGAGTTTCCATGCGCTTGACCCAGATTATTGCCGCCGCAGCCATTGCGTTGGTTTCCACCTTTGCCGTCGCCGATGACGCTGCCGAGCAGACCATCCGCAAGAGCCTGGCCAACCTGCAGCTCGACACCCCGATCGAAAGCATCAGCGCCAGCCCGATGGCCGGCCTGTATGAAGTCAAGCTCAAGGGCAGCCGCGTGCTGTACGCCAGTGCAGACGGTCAGTACATCGTCCAGGGCTACCTGTTCCAGCTCAAGGACGGCAAGCCGGTCAACCTCACCGAGAAAGCCGAGCGCCTGGGCGTGTCCAAGCTGATCAACGGCATTCCAGTGGCTGAAACCGTGGTTTACCCGGCCATCGGCGAGACCAAGACCCATATCACCGTGTTTACCGACACCACCTGCCCGTACTGCCATAAGTTGCACGCCGAAGTGCCTGCGCTGAACAAGCTCGGCGTGGAAGTGCGCTACGTAGCGTTCCCGCGCCAGGGCCTGGGTTCGCCGGGCGACGAGCAGCTGCAAGCCGTATGGTGCTCGGCCGACAAGAAGGCGGCCATGGACAAGATGGTTGATGGCAAGGAAATCAAGGCGGCCAAATGTGCCAACCCGGTTTCCAAGCAGTTCGCCCTGGGCCAGTCCATCGGCGTAAACGGCACACCGGCCATCGTTTTAGCTGACGGCCAAGTGATTCCGGGCTACCAGCCGGCACCACAAGTTGCCAAACTGGCGCTGAGTGCCAAATAAACCAGCATTGTCGAACCTTTGACGATGCTGGCCCGTGGATAAGTCGGCGGGCCATTAATTGAAAGCCGCAGTTGTGCGGCTGTTTTCCACGGCCGACCTAGCGTCGGCCGTTTCATGGGGAGTTCTTCAGTGAAACCGGTCAAAGTAGGCATTTGTGGGTTAGGGACCGTCGGTGGCGGCACCTTCAACGTACTTCAGCGTAATGCTGAAGAAATTTCCCGCCGTGCAGGGCGTGGGATTGAAGTGGCGCAAATTGCCACGCGTTCGCCAAAGCCTCAGTTCCAAACGACCGGTATTGCGATTACCAACGATGTCTTCGCTGTGGCCACCAACCCTGAAATCGATATCGTCATCGAACTGGTGGGCGGTTACACCGTGGCCCGCGAGCTGGTGCTCAAGGCGATCGAGAACGGCAAGCACGTGGTCACCGCCAACAAGGCGCTGATCGCCGTACACGGCAACGAGATCTTCGCCAAGGCCCGCGAGAAGGGCGTGATCGTAGCGTTCGAAGCTGCGGTTGCCGGTGGTATCCCGGTGATCAAGGCGATCCGTGAAGGCCTGTCCGCCAACCGCATCAATTGGGTAGCCGGCATCATCAACGGCACCGGTAACTTCATCCTCACCGAAATGCGCGAGAAGGGCCGTACCTTCGAAGACGTGCTGGCCGAAGCCCAGGCCCTGGGTTACGCCGAAGCCGACCCGACATTCGACGTGGAAGGCATCGACGCGGCGCACAAGCTGACCATCCTGGCGTCCATCGCCTTTGGCATCCCGCTGCAGTTCGACAAGGCCTACACCGAAGGCATCACCAAGCTGACCACTGCCGACGTGAACTACGCCGAAGCCCTGGGCTACCGCATCAAGCACCTCGGTGTCGCGCGCAGCACCCCGGCGGGAATCGAGTTGCGTGTGCACCCGACGCTGATCCCGGCTGACCGCCTGATCGCCAACGTCAATGGCGTGATGAACGCCGTGATGGTCAACGGTGATGCCGCCGGCTCCACCCTGTTCTACGGTGCCGGCGCCGGCATGGAACCGACCGCTTCGTCGGTGATCGCCGACCTGGTGGACGTGGTTCGCGCCATGACCAGCGACCCGGAAAACCGCGTGCCGCACCTGGCCTTCCAGCCGGATTCGCTGTCGGCCCACCCGATCCTGCCGATCGAGGCATGCGAAAGCGCCTACTACCTGCGCATCCAGGCCAAGGATCACCCAGGCGTGTTGGCCCAGGTCGCCAGCATTCTGTCGGAGCGCGGTATCAACATCGAGTCGATCATGCAGAAGGAAGTCGAGGAGCAGAACGGCCAGGTGCCGATGATCCTGCTGACCCACCGCGTGCTTGAGCAGCACATCAACGATGCCATCACCGCTCTGGAGGCCTTGCAAGGCGTCGTCGGCCCGGTGGTGCGGATTCGCGTCGAACACCTGAACTAACCGATCTGTTCCAGAGGCCCCGTATGTGCGGCGGCCTCTGTTCGAGAATGTTTTAGAGGAGCCAGTCATGCGTTACATCAGCACCCGCGGCCAGGCACCGGCCCTGAATTTCGAAGACGTTTTACTGGCAGGCCTTGCCACCGACGGCGGCCTGTACGTGCCGGAAAACCTGCCACGCTTTACCCAGGAAGAAATCGCTTCGTGGGCCGGCCTGCCGTACCACGAGCTGGCGTTCCGGGTGATGCGCCCGTTCGTCACCGGCAGCATCCCCGATGCGGATTTCAAAAAGATTCTGGAAGAGACGTACGGCGTGTTTTCCCACAGCGCCATCGCGCCATTGCGTCAGCTCAATGGCAACGAATGGGTGCTTGAACTGTTCCATGGCCCGACCCTGGCGTTCAAGGACTTCGCCCTGCAACTGCTGGGTCGCCTGCTGGACTACGTGCTGGAGAAGCGCGGCGAGCGCGTGGTGATCATCGGTGCCACCTCGGGTGATACCGGTTCGGCGGCCATCGAAGGCTGCAAGCACTGCGAAAACGTCGACATCTTCATCCTGCACCCGCACAAGCGTGTGTCGGAAGTGCAGCGCCGCCAGATGACCACCATCTTCGGCGAGAACATCCATAACATCGCCATCGAAGGCAACTTCGATGACTGCCAGGAAATGGTCAAGAACAGCTTCGCCGACCAGGGCTTCCTCAAAGGCACGCGACTGGTGGCGGTGAACTCGATCAACTGGGCGCGGATCATGGCCCAGATCGTCTATTACTTCCACGCCTCGCTGCAGTTGGGCGGCCCGGCACGTTCGGTGTCGTTCTCGGTGCCGACCGGTAACTTCGGCGACATCTTCGCCGGCTACCTGGCGCGCAACATGGGCCTGCCGATCAACCAGTTGATCGTCGCCACCAACCGCAACGACATCCTGCACCGCTTCATGAGCGGCAACCAGTACGTCAAGGAAACCCTGCACGCCACCCTGTCGCCGTCCATGGACATCATGGTGTCGTCGAACTTCGAGCGCCTGCTGTTCGACATGCACGGTCGCAACGGCGCAGCCATTGCCGGCTTGATGGACACCTTCAAGAGCGGCGGCGGTTTCAGCGTTGATGAAGAGCGCTGGACTGAAACCCGCAAGCTGTTCGACTCCCTGGCCGTGGACGACGCGCAGACCTGCGAAACCATCGCAGAAGTCTACGCCCAGACCGGCGAGTTGCTCGACCCGCACACTGCCATTGGTGTGAAGGCTGCCCGCGAATGCCGTCGCAGCCTGGATATCCCGATGGTGATTCTCGGCACCGCTCATCCAGTGAAATTCCCGGAAGCGGTGGAGAAGGCCGGTGTTGGCAAGGCGCTGGAACTGCCGGTGCATCTGACAGACCTGTTCGAGCGTGAAGAACGTTGCACGGTGCTGCCGAATGACTTGAAGGCGATGCAGGCGTTTGTCAGCCAGCATGGCAATCGTGGTAAGCCTTTGTAAGACACATCACGAAGACAAAAACGCCGCTTTCCCTTCCTTGGGTCAGCGGCGTTTTTTGTTGCTGGCGGGCCCGGCCTCAGCGCCTGGCAAACCCCAAGAACAGCAGCTCATTGCGTAAGCATTTATGTGCTGCCGTTTTTTGCCTGTCATGTTGCGAGCGCATGCTGGTCCAAGTCACTCCCTGGCGAGCCTATAAAGACGAAAAAGCGAACTTTCCTACGTGGCAACCGGTCATTTAGGATAGATGCAGCTCCCGTTGAAACGATTGTTCCCGAACTATTGAGTGGTGATCGAGATGGAAAGTATCAGCCTATTGCTCGAAGAAGCACTGAGCCCTTATCAGGTTACGCTGACCACCTCTGGTGTGCAGGGCGAGTGCCTGGTGACTGTGAAGAATCCTGCTGGCGCGATCGTGGTCGAGCGTGACGTCGACCGGGCGCAATTGATGGACAAACGCGTGTTGGTCGATGTTGTGGATTGCCTGCTACGTGACCTCAAGATCGCTGAAGGGCGCCTGGAACCCTCGGTCATCGCAGCCTTGCGCAATGCCGCACAGACCCGCGGCGCCGCCGTTGCATGAAGAATTGTTTATCGATGGAAACTTCCTACTGGATGCCCTGTCAGATTTTGTAACAGCAAGAGCAAACATTGTGCTCCGGTGTTTGTGGCTTGCTGTACTGGTCTTTGTAGGCCACGTTTAACCCCGAAGTGTCTCCCCACTCTTCGGGGTTTCTTTTTGCTCGGGATTTGTCAGGGCTCTGGCGAATCCTGGAAAAAGCTCGGGTTATCTCGCAGATAGTGTTCGCGCATGACAGGGTCCAGCCATGAAGCGTAGGACTGCTGCATCTGTTCCAGTGGGGTGTCGCGCAGCACCTGGTCGATTCGTTCGATGGCCTGACGCCCCTCTGCTGTGTCTGAGCAGGCAATATGCGTGCGCTGGTAAGGCGCCGTGCCTTTAATCGGGTAGAAGCTCAGTTCGTCGGGCGCAATTCCCTGCTGCATCGCGTGATAGCGGATTTCCGGCCAGTACCCCAGCACGGCTTCCAGCCTTCCCAGGCGCTGCATCTGTAACAGGCTGCCAAGGGCGTCGTTGCCGTAGTGGAGCGCCAGTTTGCGCGGGTCGGCCTGCTTGAGCCGTTCATCGATAATGGGACCGTAGCTGCGTTCTGCGGTAGCACCCAATCGTGCTTTATGGGTATCGAGAAAGGCCTGCAGGTCGAACTGGCCGTCCACTATAAATGGCGCCATGGCGGAGTGCTGTCTGCTTCGTATCGCGACGCCATTACTGGGAACCACGAACGCCTGACGAGAAAACACGACGTACTTGGCCCGCTCTGGCGTCCATAGCAGCGAGGGATCACAGGTGAACGAGGGCTCGCGCAACATTTGCGTGCCCCGCGCGCGGTTGACGTGGAGTACCTGGTGGCGATACTCCGGCAAATGCTCGATCAGTATGGGTAGCAACTGGTCCAGCGCTCCCTGGCCTTTGCGTGGTCCTTCGAAAATAGTCAGCGGCGGCAAGTCGCGCAGCAGCCAGATCAAGGTGTCCTCGGCATGCGCAGGCAGCAGCCAGCCGCTGCTCATCATGGCGGCGAGGCATAGCCGGATCAGCCAGCGCTTGCAGCGAGAGGCCATCAGATCGCGCCGTCCTCACGCAAGCGGACAATGGCGGCTGCGCCGTATCCCAACTCGCCCAGCACTACGCTGTTGTGTTCACCCAGTTGCGGCCCCACCCATTCGCAACTGCCCGGTGTGTCCGACAGCTTAGGCACGATGCCCGGCATCTTGAAGTCCTTGCCGCCTGGAAGCTGGGCCTTGAGGAACATTTCCCGCGCCAGGAATTGCGGGTCGCCCAGCATGTCCTCGGCACTGTAGATACGGCTCGCGGGCACTTCAGCCTGGTTCAGCTGTTCCACCACCTGCTCCAGCGACAGCGAATTCACCCAGCGATCAATCACCCCGTACAGTTCGTCACGGCGACTGTCACGCCCGTCATTACTGGCCAGCTGCGGATCGTTGGCCAGGTCGTCGCGACCAATGGCCGCCATGAAACGCTTGAAGATCGCATCACCATTGGCGCCAATCTGCACATGCTTGCCGTCCGCGGTGGTGTGGATCGACGACGGCGTAATGCCGGGCATGATGTTGCCGGTGCGCTCGCGAATAAACCCGAACACGTCAAACTCGGGAATCATGCTTTCCATCATGGCGAAGATGGCCTCGTACAGGGCCACGTCCACCACCTGGCCCAGGCCACCGTTGACCTCGCGATGACGCAGCGCCATCAAGGCGCCGATCACCGCCCACAAAGCAGCAATCGAGTCGCCGATGGAGATCCCGGTGCGCACCGGTGGACGGTCCTCGAAGCCAGTGATATAGCGCAGCCCGCCCATGGACTCGCCCACTGCGCCAAATCCCGGCTGGTCCTTCATCGGCCCGGTCTGGCCAAAACCCGACAGACGTACCATCACCAGCTTGGGGTTGAGGGCGTGCAGGGTTTCCCAGCTCAGCCCGAGCTTTTCCAGTACGCCGGGGCGAAAGTTCTCGATCAGAATGTCGGCGTCCGCCAGCAACTGCTTGAGGATTGCCAGGCCGTCCGGATGCTTGAGGTTCAGCGTCAGCGATTTCTTGTTGCGCGCCTGCACAAACCACCACAGCGAGGTGCCTTCATACAGCTTGCGCCATTTGCGCAGCGGGTCGCCGCCGTCCGGGGATTCTACCTTGACCACCTCGGCGCCGAATTCGGCGCAGATACGTGAGGCGAACGGCCCGGCGATCAGGGTGCCGAGTTCTATGACTTTCAGGCCTGCAAGGGGTTTGGCATTCAACGACATGGGGATCCTTTAGGGCATAGAGCGGGTGTATGAAGCCTTTTAACATAGGCGAGCGGCCCAGGGATAAGGATGATGCAGCGCAGTATTCGTTGAATGACCTCGCCATCGGTTAGACTGGCCGCCTTTCCCTGTCTCTAGAAGCCCGTTCATGGCCCAGCCGTCCACGACCTACAAATTCGAACTCAACCTCACCGACCTTGACCGTTCGGTATACGAGAGCGTCAAACAGACCATCGCCCGCCACCCTTCGGAAACCGAGGAACGCATGACCGTGCGTCTGTTGGCCTACGCCCTTTTTTACAACGAACAGTTGGCGTTCGGTCGTGGTCTGTCGGATGTAGACGAACCAGCCTTGTGGGAAAAAAGCCTGGATGATCGGGTTTTGCACTGGATTGAAGTCGGCCAGCCGGACGCCGACCGCCTGACCTGGTGCTCGCGCCGCACTGAGCGCACCAGCTTGTTGGCATATGGCAGCTTGCGCGTTTGGGAAGGCAAAGTGGTGCCGGTGGCGAACAACCTGAAGAATGTGCACATCGCAGCGGTGCCCCAGGAGATTCTGGAGGTTCTGGCCAAGGACATGCCCCGGGTGATCAAGTGGGACGTGATGATCAGCGAAGGCACGATCTTCGTCACCGACGACCGTGGCCAGCACGAAGTGCAACTGCAATGGCTGGTCGGCGAACGCGGTTGAAAATGTGGGAGGGGGCTTTCCCCCTCCCACATTTGATCTGTGTTGTCTTCAGAGTTGTCGTTTAACCGTTGTATTAAAGAGAAGCTCCCGTCACCCATGCGTATCGACCCCCGTCCATTGCCCGCCGTCTTGCCCTTCCTTGGTGAATTGCCACCGCTGTTGACCCGTCTCTACGCTGCTCGTGGCGTGCAGTCCGAGGCCGAGCTGGACAAGAGCCTGGCGCGGTTGATTCCCTATCAGCAGCTCAAGGGCATCGATGCGGCGGTGGACTTGCTGGTGACGGCATTGGAACAGCGCCAGCGCATCCTTATCGTCGGTGACTTCGATGCCGATGGCGCCACCGCCAGCACCGTAGGCACCCTGGGCTTGCGTTTGCTCGGCGCGGCCCATGTCGATTACCTGGTGCCCAATCGTTTCGAATACGGCTACGGCCTGACTCCGGAAATTGTCGCCGTGGCCCTGCAGCGCGAGCCGCAGTTGCTGATCACCGTGGACAACGGCATTTCCAGTGTCGAAGGGGTGGCGGCGGCGAAAGCGGCGGGGTTGCAGGTGTTGGTGACCGATCACCACTTGCCCGGTGATGAGTTGCCGGCGGCGGATGCCATCGTCAACCCGAACCAGCCGGGCTGTGAGTTCCCGAGCAAGGCCCTGGCCGGCGTGGGGGTGATCTTCTACGTGCTGATGGCCCTGCGCGCGCGCTTGCGCAGCCTGGGCTGGTACGAGAACAAGCCTCAACCCAACATTGGCGAGCTGCTTGACCTGGTCGCCCTGGGCAGCGTCGCCGACGTGGTGCCCCTGGACGCCAATAACCGCATCCTCGTGCATCAGGGCCTGGAACGTATTCGCGCCGGTCGCGCGCGGCCTGGGATCAAGGCGATCCTCGAAGTCGCCAAGCGCGATGCGGCGCGTATCACCTCCACCGACCTCGGCTTTATCCTCGGGCCACGGCTCAATGCGGCCGGGCGCCTGGATGATATGAGCCTGGGCATCGAATGCCTGCTCACCACGGATTTCGCCGCGGCCCGGGAAATGGCCGCGCAACTTGACGGCATGAACCAGGACCGTAAATCCATCGAGCAAGGCATGCAGCGCGAGGCCCTGGCCCAGCTCAAGGACTTGCCGGTGGAGTCGATGCCCTACGGCTTGTGCCTGTTCGACCCGGAATGGCACCAAGGCGTGATCGGGATTCTCGCGTCGCGCATGAAAGAGCGCTATTTCCGTCCCACCATCGCCTTCGCCGATGCCGGGGATGGCCTGCTCAAGGGCTCTGGACGCTCTGTACAGGGCTTTCACATCCGTGATGCCCTGGCGGTGGTCGCCAGCCAGCATCCCAACCTGATCACCAAATACGGCGGCCACGCCATGGCGGCGGGGCTGACCTTGCCTGAGGAAAATTTCCCACTGTTTGCCGAAGCCTTTGACGCCGAAGTGCGTCGGCAGCTGCGCGAAGAAGACCTCACCGGGCGCCTGCTGTCCGACGGCACCCTGGCGGTGGAAGAGTTTCACCTGGAACTGGCGCGCGCGTTACGGCATGCCGGACCGTGGGGGCAACACTTTCCCGAGCCGCTGTTCCATGGTGTGTTCCAGTTGGTAGAGCAGCGAGTGGTGGGGGAGCGGCACCTGAAAGTGGTGCTCAAGAGCGAATGCGGGTCGGTGAAGCTCGATGGCATTGCGTTTGGCGTCGACCGGGACGTCTGGCCGAACCCGACCGTGCGTTGGGTGGAGTTGGCCTACAAGCTGGACGTGAATGAGTTTCGTGGGAATGAAACCGTGCAACTGATGATTGCCCACATCGAGCCGCGCTAGATTTTACTAACACCGCAAAACAACTGTGGGAGGGGACAAGCCCTTCCCACATGTTGATTTGTGTAAGGCCTGGGGTTATTCGCTTTTGGCCTGGTGCTTGACGATGATATCCACCAACCGTTTGGCCAGTGCCGGGTAGTTCTCATCGAAGTGATGCCCGCCCGGCAGCTTCACAGCCTCGCCCACGGCGGTCTTGTCGGTGCAGCCACTCTCATCGACTTCTTCTGCGCCGTAGATGCACACCACCTTGTCAGCCGGCAGCTTGGCCATTTCCGGCCCCGTCGCGGCTTCTTTGCCGGCGTTGCCCAGCCAACCTTCTACTTCGATTTCAAAGCTGCCGGTGCGGGCGAAGGCCAGCAGGATGATGACGTCCACACGCTGCTGCTCGTTTTCCGGCAGGCGGTTGTAGATCGCCGGCAGTACGTCGGCGCCGAATGAGTAACCGGTCAGCACGAAGCGCTTGGTGCCCCACTTCTGCCGGTAGTGCTGCATCAGCTCGGTGAGGTCCTTGGCGCTTTGTTCCGGGGTCTTGTGCTGCCAGTAGTAGCGCAGGGTGTCGATGCCGACCACCGGGTAGCCGATCTTGGCCATTTCGCCGGCCACATCGCGGTCCAGGTCACGCCAGCCGCCATCACCGGAAAGGAACAGCGTCACGGTGTCCTTGGCCTGGCCCGCCGGCACTTCCACCACGGGAATCGCCAGGCCGCCGTTGTCCGAACCCACCAGTTGCTTGCGCAGTTCGTTGTTCAGCACTTGCGGGTAGTGAATGTCGTAGTCGCTGATGCTGGTGGTGGCGCGCGGGGTGTCACGTACGAAACTGGCGCTTTCATCGTCAGGGTTGTCGTTCCAGGCCACCAGCCAATTACCGTGCGCGGCGGTTTTCGGCAGTGGATCCTTGCAACCTTCCTGTACCAGCGCGAAGCCGACGGAGATGGCGTTGGCCTTGTCGTCGTTCTGTGTGGCCAGCCAGCGCCAGGCGAGGGCGGCGCCAGGGCCGATGCCGCTGACCAGGGTCGCGGGCCCTTTGAGCTGGCCCAGGGCGCTTTGCAGCGCTTGTTCCTGCAACTTGCAGTCATCCTTTGGCAGGATCACCTGGACGATCTGCGCCTTGCCGCCCTGGCTCAGGGTAATCAACTGGCTATCGGTCAGGGTTTCGTCGGCCATCACCGCCACCGCGACGCGGGCTTTCGGGGTGCCAGCCGGGGTCACGCGGGTCATCACCGAGCCGTCGGCCTGGGGCAGTTGCTCCAGGGTCGGCTGCGGGGCAGGGCGGTTCCAGAACCAAAAGCCGCCACCCAGGACCAGGGCGAGCAGCACTACAAAGGCCAATACATACCGCCAGGAGCGTCGAATCATCAGCGTTTCACCAATCCAGTCAAGCCGCCCGCGATCAGGGCGGCGGTATCGGCCAGTGCCACCAGCGGGTCAAGTCCTGCGGGCACGGCCATGTAACGGGGTTCCCAGTCAGGCTGGAACTTGTCTTTGAAGCGGCGCAAGCCTTGGAAGTTATACAGTTGCTCGCCGCGACGGAACACCATTGAGCCCAGGCGCTGGGTCAGTGGCGCGCCGCGTCGCGGTTGCAGGCCCGACAGCGGCACCATGCCGAGGCTGAAGCGGGCGTAGCCGTGACTCTTATAGTGTTGAATCAGGCCGACCATCATGAATTCCATGGTCAGCTTTGGCGCATCCGGGTGGGCGCGCATCAGGTCGAGGCTGGCCAGGTCGTGGTTGTAGGTCTCGAGCAGGTTGGCGAAGGCCACCGGGCGCCCTTCGAAGCGAATGATCGCGATACGAAAGTGCTTGAGGTAGTCGTCGCTGAAGCGGCCCAGGGAAAAGCCTTTTTCCCGCACATTCTTACCGGTCAGCCAGGCATCCGAGATGACTTTTAATTCATCCATCGGCGCCGTGCCGGGTTCAAAGATCTCCAGGGACAGACCGTCCCGGGTGCCCCGGTTCCAGGTGTAGCGCAGGTCCTTCATCTCTTTGCCCTTGGCTTCCAGGTCAAAGCGTTTCAGGTCGACGCGGGCCTCTTCGCCCAGCTTGATGGCGGTGAGACCGATGTCCATGTAGTAGGGCAGGTTCTCGGCGCGTACCTGATAGAACACGGGGCGCGCATGGTGGATATCGCACAGGTCGCGGAACTGCCAGATAATCTCGGCGCGGGGCTGGGTCGGGCCGATCGGGTCATACAAGGCCACCAGGCTGCGCCCGCGACGGGCGTACATCAGGAAGGCTTCGTCATTCGGGTGGAACAGCAGCGCCTTGTCGCCGGTCAGCGCCAGGCCGCCGTCGGGTTGCGACGACGCCATCAGGATCTTGGTGGCGCGTTCCAACTCGTCGGGGGTTGGCAGGTGGATCACCGGGCGTGCGGTGCGCAGTAGCCAGGTCAGCGATACGATCACCAGCAGTACGGCGGCGCCCAACAGCGAGCGCAGGCCGCGCGGGGCGTTCGCATCGAGGGTGAACTGCCACCACAGTTGATGGCTGTAAGGCACATCTTGATAAGCAAACAGCAGCAGCCAGATCGAGGCACCCAGCACGCAGACACTGGCCACCAGGTACAGCGGCGAAAACGGCAGTTCGGTCAGGCGGCTGGCGCGATAGAACGAGCGGCGGAAGATCGCCAGCAGTATCGCCGTCATGGTCATCAGGCTGGCTTCTTCCCAGTCAAAACCCTTGAGCAGCGAGAGCAGGGCACCCGTCAGCAGCAGCACCATGGTCAGCATCCAGGCCGCCGACAAACGCCGGCGCAGGCCCTGGGCCAGCAACAGGCACAGCACGCCGATCAGGCTGGCGCCAAAGTGCGAGGCGTCAATCAGGCGGTGGGGAATCAGGAAGCCGATGTTTTCCAGGCGTGAGTCGATTTCTGGCGTGGCGCCGGAAAACAGCAGGACCACGCCGGACAAAAAAACCAGTACGGCCAGCACCGGTGCCGCCAGGCCAGAAGCCACTCGCAGACTCTGTTGCGTCTGGAACAGGCGCTGCGCCTCGTTGACCAGCAGGAATACACAGGCGATCAGCAGCGGCAACACCACATAGATCATGCGATACAGCAGCAGGGCGGCCGCCAGTGGCGCTGCGCCGAGCTTGTCGGCGAAGGCGGCGAGCAGGATGGCTTCGAATACGCCTACGCCACCTGGCACATGGCTGAGCACACCTGCGGCCAGGGCCAACAGGTACACCAGCAGGAATGGGCCGAATGGTGGCGCTTCCGGCAGCAGCATATAAAGGACGGCGGCGGCAGCGGCCACGTCCAGTGCGGTGATGATCAGTTGCAGGAAGGTCAGGCGTCGGCCGGGCAGGCGCAGGGTACGACGGCCGGCTTTTACCAGCAGGTTGTCCGGGTACGGTTGTTCCGGCAGGCGGCGGCGATAGATGCCGATGCACAGCACGGCCGACAACAGCAACACCGCGCCGGCAACGCCGCCGAGCAGACTTTGTGGCAAATGCAGGTAAGTCGAGGCTGCCGGCAAGTTGCTCAGCGTGGCCAATGCGGCCAGCGGTGGCAGGGCGCAGCCCAGTGCCAGGCTGGCGAACACGGTCATGTGGGCGACTTCCGATGCCCCAATGCCATGGCGTGCGTATAAACGGTAGCGTACCGAGCCGCCCGAGAGCATCGACAGGCCAATCGCATTGCCGATGGCAAAGGCGGTAAAGCCGCCGAGGGCCAGGGTCTTGGCGGGCAGCTTTACGCCGGCGTAACGTGCGCCGGAAAACTCGTAGCCCAACAGAATGACGAAACCCGCGACAGCCGCGGCAAATGCACCGAGCAACGCGGGCTTGGGCACTTCCAGGATCGAGTCGTGGAGGGCGTAGAGGTCCAGTTCCAGCAGCAGGTGTCGGCAGGCGATCAGGGCGATTGCGAACAGCAACAGGGTCACGGCCAGCCCAATCGGTTGCCGGTATTTGCTCAACAGATCCAGCCAACGCAAACGGGTGGGAGCGATCGGTTGTTCCGCTGTGACGGTGTCTTGTGGTTCAGACGAGTTGGCGCGCATCAATCACCTCTTGGATTGTGCGCGACAGGATGGAGGTATCCAGCCAAGTTACCAATCCCTATGGACAAAATAATTACAAATATTAACGCGGATCACCGGGGTCGGCGACAGCGGCCATTGGTCGTAGAGGGCAGCGCTTGAGCACTGAGCATAGCTTGCAATGAGATGGACTCTACAAACCGTGTACGGTTTCATGAAAGATGCCATGCCATTGTTTCAGAAGAACTTTTTCACCGGATACAAAAAAGGCCACTCTTTCGAGTAGCCTTTTTTGATGTTTGGTTGCGGGAGCCGGATTTGAACCGACGACCTTCGGGTTATGAGCCCGAC
>NZ_JAFLXD010000027.1:0-90485 GCF_019891415.1 Pseudomonas sp. SH10-3B
GCTCGACAGCTCCCACATCGACCTGTATTGGGTTGAAGCCCGTGTGCTGCTCGACAAAGTCGGCACTCAACTCGATCACCCGGCGGTATTGCAGGTCGACGGTGATCATGTGGTAGCAGTTGTCGAGCAGGATCTTGGTCACCGGCCCGCCCAGATGCCGCTCCACATAATCGGCGTTCCAGCGACTGGTGATGTCGTCCTCGATGGAGTGCAGCACCAGGGCCGGCACCTTGACCTTGGGCATGCGTTTCCTGACCACGGCGTTCATGCGGTGCAACTCGCGCACGGTGATGCCTTCCATGGTCAACAGACCGGCTTCGCTGCTCTGCCCTTCCTTCATCTGCCGCTCGACGATTGCCCGCAAGCGTTCATTCTTGATGCCATAAGGCGGCTTCTCTTCGAAGCGACAGATGTGCACGCCAAACGGAATTTTCATCAGCAATGGCGTGAGGAACGCCAGTTTGTTGATGCTCCAGCCGTCGTACTTGAGGGTGGTGGAATACATCAGCAGCCCGGCGACTTGCCCGGGATGCTCGGCGGCCACGTACATCGACATCACCGCGCCCATGGACAAGCCACCGACAAACACCTGTTCGTGGCGTTGCCTGACCTGTACGAAGGTCTTGCGCACGCCTTCGTACCAGTCCAGCCAGCCGGTCGCCTGCAGGTCGCTGTTGTCGCCGCAGTGCCCGGCCAAAGTGGGCACGTACACCGTGCAGTTACCCGCCTTGGCCAGGCCCTTGGCGACCTGGCGCAATTCGGTCGGGGTGCCGGTCAGGCCGTGGATCAACAGGATCCCGACCGGACCTTCACCGAGAACGAATCCGGCGGTGCCTTCACCGAGGTCGATCTCAGCTGTGCTCACCGTTTAGTCGCCCGTACCAGCAGTTGCTCAAGCAGCTTCAGGCCCAGCTCGATTTCCGGGTAGCTGATTTCCAGGGACGGTGCCAGGGTGATCACGTTTTTATAGTAGCCGCCCACGTCGAGGATCAGGCCGAGTTTGCGCCCATCCACCACCATGTCGCCTTTCATGCCTTCTTCGACCATGTAGTCCAGGGTCGCCTTGTCCGGCGTGAAGCCATCCGGCCCGCAGATTTCGCAGCGCAGGGCCAGGCCCAGGCCGTCGACGTCGCCGATGATCGGGAAACGTTTCTGCAGGTCTTGCAGGCCTTCCAGGAAGAATTTGCCCTTGGCCATGACCATCGCGCCGTAGTCGACTTCGTTGGTCATCTTGAACATTTCCAGGCCCACCGCCGTGCCCAATGGGTTGGAGGCGAAGGTGGAGTGGGTCGAACCCGGTGGGAAGATCTTCGGGTTGATCAACTCTTCACGGGCCCAGATGCCACCCAGTGGGTTAAGGCCGTTGGTCAGCGCCTTGCCGAACACGATCACGTCCGGTTGCACGTCGAAGTGCTCGATGGACCACAGTTTGCCGGTGCGGTAGAAGCCCATCTGGATTTCGTCGGACACCATCAGGATGCCGTGCTGATCCAGCACATGCTTGAGTTCGCGGTAGAAGTTCATCGGCGGAATCACGTAGCCGCCGGTGCCCTGGATCGGCTCGACGTAGAACGCGGCGTATTCACTCTGGCCGACTTTCGGGTCCCACACACCGTTGTATTCGGTCTCGAACAGACGCGCGAATTGCTGCACGCAGTGGCTGCCGTACTCTTCCTTGGTCATGCCTTTGGGGCCACGGAAGTGGTACGGGAACGGGATGAACTGCGCGCGCTCGCCGAAGTGGCCATAGCGACGACGGTAGCGGTAGCTGGACGTGATCGACGACGCGCCGAGGGTACGGCCGTGGTAGCCGCCTTCGAAGGCGAACATCAGGCTTTTGCCGTTGGTGGCGTTACGCACCACTTTCAGGGAGTCTTCGATCGACTGCGAGCCGCCGACGTTGAAGTGCACACGACCGTCGAGGCCGAATTTTTTCTTGGCGTCGACGGCGATCATTTCCGACAGCTCGATCTTGCCTTTGTGCAGGTACTGGCTGGCGATTTGCGGCAGGGTGTCGATCTGCTGTTTCAGCGCGTTGTTCAGGCGCGGGTTGGCGTAGCCGAAGTTGACCGCCGAGTACCACATTTGCAGGTCGAGGTAGGCCTGGTCTTCGGTGTCCCACACGTAGGAGCCTTCGCAACGGCTGAAAATACGCGGCGGCTCGATGTAGTGGACGGTGTCGCCGTAGGAGCAGTACTTGGCTTCTTTATCCAGAAGGATCTGGTCTTCGGCAGTGGCGATACGGATATCAGACATGGTGGAAGAGTTCCTGATTGTCGGCAGCAGTAAAGGTGGTGGCGTTTGCGGCGATGCCTTGCGGCAGTCGGGCGAGCAATGCAGGCACTTCGGCGAAGGTGTCGAAGCGCGCGTGAGGAATGTTGTTGGCCTCGCAGTACAGGGCGAGGCTGCCTTTGGCGAAGACGAAGTCGGCGGTGGAGGCCACGCACATGTCGGACTTGCCGTCGCCGATCACCAGCACACGCTTGTTGCGCGGGGTGGATTTGCACTTGCAGTTGCCGGACGCCGCGCGGCAGGCATCGCTGGAATACGGGAAGTCGATGCGCCAGCTGTTCTGGTCGACCTGACGCAGGCGGTTGGCGAGGATCGGCAGCAAGGTCACGTAGTTGCGCGACAGAATCCGCGCGATGCCTTGCTCGATGCCGTCGCTGACCACTTCGATGGACGCGCCCAGGCCCATGACGTGATCGACGAAATCCGGGAAGTCCGGGTCGATCTCGACGCTGTCGAAATACGCCAGCAGTTCAGCCGGGGTCGCCTTGATCAGCGCCAGTTGGCGGCTCAGGCATTCGCGGGAACCGATATGCCCATCCAGCCATTCCTGTTCGATGGTTTCCCACTCGGGGCCGGCGAAGCGTTGGAGGACGTTGTCGATGACATCGGTGGGGGTAATGGTCCCGTCGAAGTCACACACGATATGCCAGTGGATCATCTGCGTTTACCTTGAGGAGCGCGCTGTGTGCGCTTGCACAAGGGGTAGAGCAGGGAGTGTGCCAACTGGCTGAAGCCCGGCGGGGCTGGGGGCGCGCGGGGATATGTGTCGCAGGAGCTACAATTTTTGTAGCTTGCTACAAACAAGATGAGTGCTTGCGTGAAGGACGCCCTTCGCGCGTTCATGCGCGCATGTCCAGAAAGGAAATCGCTCCATGCTCAAACTCACTTCTGCTGTATTCGCCGGTTTACTGGGGCTGTGGGGTTATGCCGACACCGCCCTGGCCGCGCCGATCACCGGAGAAGTCGGCGCTGGCCTCAGTTATCAGCCCCATGATCCGACCGGCAGCCGCTACGAAACCCGCCCCGTGCCCTACCTGGACCTGGACTGGGGCACTGTCAGCCTGAGCACCGATGACGGCCTGACCTGGAGCGCCCTCAACACCAACGGTTTGACGGCCGGCCCCTATATCAACTACCTGCAGGGGCGTACCTCCAACGGTGAGCTGCAGGGCCTGCGCAATGTGTCGGACATGGCTGAAGTGGGCGGTTTTATTCAATACGCGCCGGCCGACTTCTGGCGCGTGTATGCCCGGATGGGCCAGGCCGTCGGTGGCGGGCATTCCCAGAGCGGCGCGCTGGGCAAGGTCGGCGGCGAGCTGGGCTACCCACTGGGTGGCGGGGTTATCGGCAGCAGCGGCCTGGCGGCGAATTTTGCCGATGCGCGCCAGACCCAGACCTATTTCGGGGTCGACGCCAATGAATCCGCGGCCTCTGGTATTCGGCCGTATAACGCCAGCGGCGGCTTCCAGAACCTCACGCTGACCCAGAGTTTCGAGTTCCCCCTGGCCTCCAACTGGTCACTGCTGACCAGCGCCAGTTGGGTACACCTGGTGGGTTCGGCGGCCAACAGCAGCATCGTCAAGGAAACCGGCGACGTGAACCAGGGCCAGGTACAGACGGCGATCAGCTACAAGTTCGATTGATCACTTCGGACAACATGTGGGAGGGAGCAAGCCCCCTCCCACATGGGGCCGGATTTCAATTTTCCTCGCCCTCGGCCAGCAGCGCGATTCCGCCGATAATCACCGCAACGCCTACCCAGTGCAGCGGGCTGATATGTTCCCCCAGCCCCAGCCACGAACCGAGCAACACCACCACAAACACCAGCGAACTCAGCGGGAACGCCAGGGATAAACTGCTGCGCCGCAGGATCAGCATCCACACGAAAAACGCGCCGATATAACTGGCGATCGCCGCCAGGATCCCCGGGTTGCGCGCCACCTCGGACAACCACTGCCAATTGAAATCCATCTGCCCCAACTGGTCGCCGGCAACCTTGGTAAACAGCTGCCCGGCACTCTCGGTGCAGATCAGCAAGGCCCACAGCACCACGGTGCCAAGGCGCCCATGCAACCAACCGGTATTCATCGTTTGCGTACTCATGCCTGACTCCCTGCAATCGCTACCAGCATCACACCCAAGGTAATCACCAGGGTGCCCATCCAACGCCGGCGGCTGACGGTTTCGCCCAGTACCACCTTGCCGGCCAGCACCACGCCGCAATAGGCCAGCGCCGCTGCCGGAAACAACAGGCTCAACGGCGCACGAGACAGCGCTTCGAGCCACACGAAAAACTCGATCGCGTAGGCACCGATCCCCGCCCACAGCAGCGGCGCATTAAATACCTGGCCCCAGAACGCATTCAGGCGAAAGCCGCCGTCCAGCTCCGGCAAACGGTCCAGGCCGAGCTTGAAACACAGTTGGCCGATCACATCGAGCACGATGGAAAAGGCCACCAGCAACACCACGGTCAGGGTCACGGGAACAGCTCCTCAAACAGATCGATCAGGGCTTCATTGGTAGCGGCGTTGCGCTGCAAATCCTCCGGGCTCCAGCGCTCCGGTGGCGGCTGGTCGGACTTGGCTTCCCAACGCTTGAACGCATTGCTGAAGGCCGGCGTGGCGAACTCGCCGCACACGTCGATGCCGATAATCCGTTTACCCGCCGCCAACGCCCGCAAGGCTTGCAACAAGTGGGTCAGGCGCATGCCGCCCTGGTCCCAGTTGGTGGCGGCGTCTTCACTGGCCAGCACGTCTTTGTCAATGGTGATCCAGATCGCTTCGGTGGGCAGGCTAGCGATCATCTGTTCGAGAAATGCAGCCCAGTCCAACTCCGCCAGGTTGCGCCAGTGCAGGTGGTTTTCCTGCTGCTGGTGGCCGGCGCCATCGCCGACCCGACCCCAGACTTTCGACGGCGGGTGCTGCCAGGGAAACAACTGCAAGTGCCCACGCTTGAGGGCGCCGAGGTTGCCGCCGCGCAGTTGCGGATTATGCAGGTCATCGCTGCACGGGCCGAGGGTGACGATGCGCTTGATCGCCGGCATCTTCAGCGCGCGGTTGACCCACGAGCCACAGTGACGCTTGGGCGCAAAGCGCACCCAGTCGGGGTGATTGTCGAAGTGGATCAGGCTGATGGGTTCTTTCAGGTCGGCCAGAAACGCCGGGGTCAGGTGGTGATAATCGCCGGAGCCGACGAACAGGATCTCCGGGCGCGCGTCCGTAGGCCGGGGCCGCTGGGCCAGGCGTTCGGAAAAGCGCTTCCAGGTTTTTTCGCTGGACCACAGGCGCAGCTTCGGGCCCAGGTCCAGCAGGTCGATGCGCGTGGCACGGCCACTGGCCAACCGCCGGGCAATCGGTGCCTGACCGGTGAGGCTGTGGTCGAGGTCAAGAATATTCAAGGTGATATTTCCCCTATGGCTTTAGGGGGTCAATGCAAGGGGCGGGCCAGCGCTTACCTCAAGGTCAGTGAGAACCACATGTGGAAGGGGGCTTACTCCCTCCCACATGTGGATCAGTGTTCGACTTTAGTTTTTGGCTTCGCTGATGATCTGGCGAATCGCACCGACAAAGGCTTCGGCCGGCTGGCCACCGCTGACGGCGTACTGGTCGTTGAACACGATGGTCGGCACCGACGTCACCCCACGGGATATCCACAACTGCTCTTGCTCGCGGACTTCGGCGGCGTATTCATCGGAGGCGAGAATCTCGGCGGCGCGCTTTATATCCAGGCCGACACTTTCAGCGATGATCGCCAGGGTGGCGTGATCGGAAGGGTCCTGGCCATCGGTGAAGTAGGCTTTGAACAACGCTTCCTTGAGGTTGTACTGCAAGCCTTCGAGCCCGGCCCAATGCAACAGGCGGTGTGCGTCGAAGGTGTTGTAGATACGGCTTTGGCCGTCGGTGCGAAAGGCAAAGCCCAGCTCGGCGCCCATGTCGCGGATGCGTGCACGGTTGGCCTGGGATTCTTCAGCCGTGGAGCCGTATTTCTCGGTGATGTGTTCGACGATGTTCTGCCCGATGGCGGGCATGTTCGGGTTCAGTTCGAACGGCTGGAAATGGATCTCGGCCTGCACCTCGGTGCCGAGCTGGTCGAGGGCTTCGGTCAGGCCGCGCAGGCCGATGATGCACCAAGGGCAGGACACGTCGCTGACGAAATCGATTTTCAGGGGAGTACTCATGGTAGGCAACCTCGCAGGCTTCAATACGCCGTAAAGGTTGCACGATACACCAATGTCACAGCAGCTTCGAAGGCGCGACCGGATCGATCTGCGCCCAATGGGCGGCATCTTCGCGATGAGCCTGCAGGTACGGCAACACCGCCGTCAGCAGCGGCGCCTTGAACGCTTCCTGGAAACGATGGGCCATGCCGGGAATCAACTTCAATTGGCTGCCCTGGATATGCGCTGCCAGGTGCACGCCGTGCATCACCGGCAGCAACGGATCAGCGGTGCCGTGGACCACCAGCGTCGGTACACGCAGTTGGTTGAGCAGCGGCACACGGCTGGGTTCGGCGAGGATCGCCATGATCTGGCGCTTCACGCCGTCCGGGTTGAAGGCGCGGTCGTAGGACAGCGCCGCCTGGTGCAGCAAGGCCTGGCGATCGTCCTTGACGTTCGGACTGCCCAGCGCCGCGAGCAAGTCTGCCTGCTGCTCCAGCGCCACTTCACGATTCGGCGCGCTGCGGCGCGACAACAATTGCACCAGCGCCGCATTCGGGGCCGGCAAGCCTTCGGCGCCGGAGCTGGTCATGATCAGGGTCAGGCTTTCCACGCGCTGCGGCGCCATCGCCGCCAGGTGCTGGGCAATCATGCCGCCCATGCTCGCACCCAGTACGTGGAACTGCTGGATCTGCAAGGCATCCATCAAGCCCAGGGCGTCATCAGCCATGTCCGTCAGCGTGTACGGCGCCGATACCGGCAGGCCGAGCTTGTAGCGCAGCACTTCAAAGGTCAGGTTGGCGCTCGCCGGCGCCTGGCGCCAGGTGGACAGGCCCACATCGCGGTTGTCATAGCGGATCACCCGGAAACCCTGCTGGCACAGGGCGACGACGACTTCGTCGGGCCAGTGGATCAGTTGCCCGCCCAGGCCCATCACCAGCAGCAAGGCCGGGTCGGACGCACGGCCGATACTCTGGTAGGCGATACTCACCTGGGCCAGGTCGACCGTTTGGGTCGGGACATTGACATCACATCGAGAAGCCGCAAAAGACGGCAGGCCGAACAGTAGAGCGGCCAGTAAAAGCAACACGCGCATGAAAAACACCGAAACGCAGAACCCCAGTAGAGCGCGAGTCTGATGAAGTTTGTTCAAGCGCGCTGCCACAGTTCCATGACAGTTTGATGAAGAGTGCCCGGCGGTCATGGTCGACACGCGTTGCAACATGAGACAAACTCACGCGATCCCGCTTCGTCACAAATTGTCTTCATGGAGAGCCCGTGCTCGAAATCCGTCATCTCAAGACCCTGCACGCCTTGCGCGAAGCCGACAGCCTGGTGGAGGCCGCCGAGCGCCTGCACCTGACACAATCGGCCTTGTCCCATCAGTTCAAGGAGCTGGAAGAACGCCTGGGCATGCCGCTGTTCGTGCGCAAGACCAAACCCGTGCGCTTCACCAGCGCGGGTCTGCGCCTGCTGCAACTGGCCGACGCCACCCTGCCCCTGCTACGCGGCGCCGAGCGCGACATCGCGCGTTTGGCCGGTGGCACCGCCGGGCGCTTGCACATGGCGATCGAGTGCCACAGTTGTTTCCAGTGGCTGATGCCGACCATCGACCAATTCCGCGATGCCTGGCCGGAAGTCGAGCTGGACCTGGCCTCGGGCTTTGCGTTCGCGCCACTGCCGGCCCTGGCCCGTGGCGACCTGGATCTGGTGGTCACGTCCGACCCGCTGGAGCTACCGGGTATCACCTATGTGCCGCTGTTCACCTACGAAGCCATGCTCGCCGTGGCCAACCAGCACGCGCTGGCGAACAAGGCGTACATCGTGCCCGAAGACCTGCTGACCGAAACCCTGATCACCTACCCGGTGGAACGCGACCGCCTGGACATCTTCACCCGCTTCCTGGAACCGGCCGACGTGGAACCGGCCCAGGTGCGCACCTCGGAACTGACGGTGATGATGATGCAACTGGTGGCCAGCGGCCGTGGCGTGTGCGGCATGCCCCATTGGGCACTGCATGAATACAGCTCGCGCGGCTACGTGAAGGCCAAGCGTCTGGGCGAGAAAGGCTTGTTTGCGACGCTGTATGCGGGGATTCGTGCGGACATGCTGGATGCGCCGTATATGCGCGACTTTTTGCTGACGGCCAAGGACACGTCGTTTTCAACCCTGGATGGCGTCAGCGCGGTACGCTGAAACCACACCGTTCCAAATGTGGGAGGAGCAAGTCCTAATGCCGGACAGTTAAGGAGGAACACTGTAACTGTGGCGAGCGGGCTTGCCCGCTCCCACATTAGATCTCAGTGCGCCGTGAGTTCGCGCCACATGTAGATTTTGTCGAAGTAGTCCACGCCCACCCGCACCGCCAGCGGCTCCAGGCCGTACTGGATAAACCCGCAGCGTCGGTACAGCGCAAACGCTGCATCGTTGCCGGCGGTGACGGTCAGTTGGATCACTTTGAGCCGCGGATGTCGGCGCGCTTCATCCAGCGCAGCCTCGACCAATCGCCGGCCCAAGCCTTTGTGCTGGTAAGCCGCGTTCACGTACATGCCGAACAGGGTCACCTTGTGCCGCGCCTTCTCCCGAGGTTCGAAGGCCAGGCCGACGATGCCGGCCAGTTCCCCGTCGACGTAAGCGCCGAGCAAACGGTCCAGCGGGCTCTCCAGGCGCTTTTCCCACCAGCTCAACGGCATGGCTGCACGCTCGGACACACTGGAAGTGAACGCCTGGGGATAAGCGCCATACGCCTCCAGCATCAACGCTCGATAAGCCTCGGCGTCGTTGGCCCCCAGCGCACGGATGCTCATTCGCGTCAGGCCGGCGTGGTCAGTGACGCGCGGTAAAACGGCAGGATCAGGTCACGGGTCAGGGGCGCCAACACCAGGCCGCCATCACCGGCAGGGTCGATCCAGCGCACCTCCTCGATTTCAGCCGCCGGGCTGACCGGAACATCGATCTGCACCTGGAACAATTGCGCGTCCACAGTGAACCCCGGCTCGTTGGCGGCAGGGGCCGAGAAGTGACCGAGGTAGACCGCGTCGCCGGGCTTGATGCGCAGGTTCAGCTCTTCGTACAGCTCGCGGGCCAGGGCCTCGGCGGGCTGCTCACCGGCGTCGATCTTGCCACCGGGTTGCATAAAGGCCTGGGTGCCGCGCTTGCGCACCAGCAGGGTGTGGCCGTCGCTGCCGATCAACAGGGCAGCGGCGATACGGATAGTGCTAGGCATGAACTGAAAACCTTGAATTCAAACAATGAAAATTAATGAAGCACCGCGTCGGTCTCGTCCGGCTCCTTGATAAACACGCTGTACTTGGCGCCTTCCATCGCCTCGAACGCAATCAGCTTGTCCACCAACGGCAGGTTCAGCACCTTACCGGCATTGAGCAGCAACATGCCGTTATCGGCGTTGAGGTTACGCGCCAGGACCATGCCGTCTTCCAGTTCACGGGTGGAGAGCACCTTGACCGTGGGATCACCCAGGGTCACGTCACTGAGAAACGCAGCGCACGCCAGGATGAAGTCCTCGACCAGCTCCGGATCGTAGAGGCGCCCGGCATATTTGCGGATATACAACAGCGCTTCATCGCTGTTCAGATGCCGCTCAAGGATCAGGCCTTTCTGCAATTCGATGAAGTCCACCGCCAGTTTCAGCAGGCGTGAACCGAACGGAATCGCCTCGCCCTTGAGGTGGTCGGGGAAACCACTGCCGTCCCAGCGCTCCTGGTGATGACGAATAATCCGCGCCGCGTCCTTCATCGGCTCCAGGGTCATCAACAGCGATTCGCTCTGGGTCGGATAGCCGCGGTACCGCTCGCGGTCGGTGCTGTGCAGTTTGTCGGCCGGCTCGATCAACATACTGTCGCTCCAGCTCAGCTTGCCGATGTTGTACAACGCGGCGGCCATGGCCATGTCGCGGGCGCTGGCTTCGTCGATGGACTGGGCGGTGCAGTACACGCGCACCAGTTCGATCAGTGCACGGTTGGTCTGTTTGTTCTTGGGCAGGCGCAGGTTGGCCAACAACGAAAACACTTCGGTACCGGTCACGTAGCTGCGCTTGAGCTCCTCGTAGGCCAGGTCGAGCATGTCGGCGGTCTGTTGCAGCTCACTGGTCCGTGCTGCCACGCGTTTTTCCAGGGTGGCATTCAATAGCTTGAGCTGCTCGTTCTGCTGATGGGCCAGGCGTTCCAGGCGCTGAAGCTCCAGGGCCTGCTGCAGGATCAGCTTCAGTTCGTCATCGTTCCAGGGTTTGCCGATGTAGCGGTGGATCGCCCCTTCGTTGATCGCCTTGATGATCGTCGGCAGGTCGGCGTAGCCGGTGAGCAGGATGCGACTGGTGGCGGGATAAAGGCGATGAACCTCGGCCAGCAACTGCGCGCCGTCCATGCCGGGCATGCGCGCATCGCTCATCACCAGGTCGATGGGCTGAGCGGCCATGACCTCCAGGGCCTCGGCGCCGCTGCCCGCGAGCACGATATCGAAGGGTTGGCCGCGCAACAGGCGACGCAAGCTGTTGAGGATCGACTCTTCATCGTCGACCAGCAAAATAGTGGGTTTCGTCGCAAGTAGTTCATCCATGCCTGCTGCGCCTTCACATTGAACTGAATTGAGCTGATTTGAACCCGTGTGCCAAGCCGTCTTCCCTCGCTTAAGGCGCGGGGTTGATTTGACGCCAACTGGCCGCCGAATTCAAGGGACCTCGACTACACTGCCACAGCAGGTCTGCGCCCCGCTCCGCCATGGAATCAAGGAAGGAATGGTTATGCCGTCGAACCTTTTGCAGATGAGACGCGCACTATGAGCCCGAACTCAGAACGGGCCAACCGTCGTATCCTCATCGTCGATGACACCACGTCCATCCACCTGGACTTTCGCAAGATCCTGTGCGCCGACGCCGACGACGAGCCTTCCCTGGATACCCTTGAGCAAACCCTGTTCGGCACAACGACCGTTGCGCGCCAGGCGTTCATGCTGGATTCCGCCTACCAGGGTCAGGAAGCCTTGGACCTGGTGAATCGGGCCCTGGCAGCCAATACCCCCTACGCCATGGCGTTCATCGACATGCGCATGCCGCCTGGCTGGGACGGCCTGCACACCATCGAGCAGTTGTGGAACGTCGATCCCAACCTGCAGATCGCTCTGTGCACCGCCTATTCCGACTATTCGTTTGAAGCGATCGAAGCACGAATAAAGTACAACGACCAGTTGCTGATCCTGAAGAAGCCCTTCGACCACCTGGAAATCCGCCAGATGGCCAGCGCCCTGACCTGGAAATGGCAGCTCGCCCAGGATGCCGCCTTCAAGGTGATCGGGCTGGAACGCACCATTGAGGAACGCGTGCAGGAGTTGCTGAAAGTGTCGCACCTGTTGCAATACGACGCGCTCACGGAGTTGCCCAACAGCACGTTGCTGGGCGACCGCCTGACCCAGGCCATTGCCCTGGGCCGGCGCCATGACACGCAACTGGCGGTGATGTTTATCGGCCTCGACCGCTTCAAGCGCATCAACAACGCCCTGGGTTATCCGGTGGGGGATGAGGTGCTCCAGCAGGTCAGCCAAAGCCTGGTGGCAGCCGTACGGGAGTCGGACTCGGTGTTTCGCTATGTCTCGGACGAGTTTGTGATCCTGCTCAATGATGTCCAGCACCCCCTGCAAACCCAGCACATCGCCCAGAAGGTACTCAAGGCCATCAGCGTCACACGCCATATCGCGGGACACGACCTGAGCGTCACCGCCAGCCTGGGCATCAGCATCTATCCGAATGACAGCAGCACCGCCGTGGAGCTGATCAAGCACGCCGAAACCGCCATGCACACCACCAAGGAGCGTGGCCCGGACGACCTGAGCTTCTACACCGAAGACATGAACCTGCGCGCCCAGCACCAGCAGAACCTGGAAAGCGCGATCCGCCAGGCCCTGGAACACAATGAGTTTGCGCTGCACTACCAGCCCAAGCTGGACCTTAAAACCGGGCGAATCACCGGCGCGGAGGCGCTGATCCGCTGGTTTCAACCGCGCTCGGGCTGGGTCCACCCGGCTGATTTCATTCCCGTGGCGGAAGACAGCGGGCTGATCGTCCCCGTGACCCAATGGGTGCTGCGCCACGCCTGCGAACAGGCACAGGCCTGGCGAACCATGGGCCTGGCGCCGCTGCGCATCTCGGTGAACATCTCCGCCATCGACTTCCGCCAACGGGAGTTTGTCGACAATCTGGCTGCCATCCTGAAGCAGACCGGCCTGCCGCCCAACCTGCTGGAGCTGGAGATCACCGAAAGCGTGCTGATGCAGAATGTCGACGATACGGTCGATATTCTGAACCGGATCAAGGCCATGGGCGTGCGCCTGGCCCTGGATGATTTCGGCACCGGCTACTCCAGCCTCAGCTACCTGCGACGCTTTCCTATCGATGTGCTGAAGATCGATCAATCATTCGTGCGCGGGCTGCACGAAAATAGCCAGGACGCGCAGCTGATCAGCGCTATCATCGGCATGGGCAGGAGCCTGGAGCTGAACATCATCGCCGAAGGGGTGGAGACCGTCGAACAGCTGAACTTCCTGAGGTCCCAGCAGTGTGAAGAGGGCCAGGGTTTTCTGTTCAGCAAGGCGGTACCTGCGAAGGATTTCGCCCAGTTACTGCAGCTGGGTAGCCTCACGCTGATGCCCGATCAATAGCCCTATGCTTGCAAGGAGTGCTCGCTTGAGCGACGTCTCAACCTACTGTTTCGGCCTCATCCTGACGTTGGGGTTGAGCCTGGGGATGACCGTAACGGCCGCGCCGCTGGACGAAGCGCTCAAACCGTTGCCACCGGTACCGCAACTCGACCCGGCCAAGGTCGAGCTGGGGCGCAAACTGTTCAATGAGCCGCGCCTGTCGGTCAACAACACGCTGTCCTGTGCCAGCTGCCATCACCTCGAATCCGGGGGCGCCGACAATAAACCGTTCTCCATCGGTTTCGACGGCAAGCCCGTAGAGATCAACACCCCTTCGATGTTCAACGCCAGCCTGAATTTCAAACAGTTCTGGAACGGCCGGGTGGACACCCTGGAGGCACAGGTCGAGCAAGTGGTCATCAGCCCGGTGGAAATGGGCAGCGACTGGAAAACCGTAGTGCAGAACCTCTCCGCCCTGCCCGTCTACCAGGCAGCGTTCAAACAGGCCTACCCCGATGGCGTGACCGCAGCCAACGTGCAAAACGCCCTGGCCACCTACGAACGCACGCTGCTGACGCCCAACTCACGGTTTGACCAATACCTGCTGGGCAACACGGAAATCCTCACGATCCAGGAAAAGTACGGCTACCAGCGCTTCAAGGATTACGGCTGCATCGCCTGTCACCAGGGCATCAACATCGGCGGCAACATGTTCCAGAAGTTCGGGGTGATGGGCGACTACTTCAAGGCACGCGGCAACCCCGTCGAGTCGGACCTGGGGCGTTACCTGCTGACCAAGGATGAAGAAGACCTCCACGTGTTCAAGGTGCCCAGCCTGCGCAACGTCGCGGTCACGGCGCCGTATTTTCACGATGCATCGGCCAAGACCCTGGAAGAAGCGGTCGACGTCATGTTCAAGTTCCAACTGGGGCGCAACCCCTCGCAGGAGGATAAAGACCTGATTATCCAGTTTCTCAAGACCTTGACCGGCGAATGGTCGGGCAAGCCTTTATGAGCAGACCGTCATGACCCTCTATCGCCGCCGCACCAGCCTGGCCTTGGGGTTCATCACCCTGTTGCTGGCCTCGACGCTGATCTTTCTGTACGTCAAGTCGTCCAGCAACCAGGCGTCCTCTTACACCCAGTCCAGGGACCTGATCCGGCAGCTACAGCAACTTAACGCCCAGTGGGACAGCGAAGTGCTCAAGGCCAGGATCGCCATTACCCACAATTACGACCCCCTGGTGGCACCCCTGACAGAAATGACCCGGCTGGGGGCAGAGCTGGAATCGCACAACTCGCATCGCAGTCCTGAAGACCTGTCCGGCTGGCAGGCCAGCCAGCAGGCTTATCGAGCCGCCATCCAGGAAAAAGCCCGGCGCATCGACCAGTTCAAGTCCCACAATGCCGTGTTGCGCAATTCCCTGGCCTTCCTGCCGACGGCCGAAGACGATATCCAGGCGCAGTTCAATCAGGTAAACGACGACACAAAACTGCCACTGCAAAGCGTGGCCACCGACACCTACGACTTGCTGCTCAGCAGCCTGGAATTCGCCCAGGTCACCACCGAAGAGCGCGCCGCCGACATCCTCGTCGGCCTCGGCAAGCTGGCCGTCAACAAGGAACTGCTGCCCAGCGAGTTCCGCGCCCCGGTGGAGATCCTGAGCAATCACATCGAACTGATCCTGCGCGAGCAGCCCGTGGTGAACACCTTGCTCGAAGAGATCGCCGCCATCCCGGTGGCCGAACGCCTGGATGACCTGACCACCCACCTCAACCAGGACCAACAGGCCGTCGACCTGGTCGAACAGCAATACCACCGCTACCTGCTGGTGTTCTCGACCCTGCTGGTGGCCCTGCTGCTGTACCTGACGATTCGCCTGCTGCGCAGTTTCGCCGAGATCAACCGCGTCAATCGCGCCCTGCAGGCAGTGAACGAAACCCTGGAACAGCGCGTGGAACGGCGCACCCAACAGCTCAAGGATGCCCAAAGCGAGCTGATGGACAGCGCGCGCCAGGCCGGCATGGCGGAGATCGCCACCAACGTGCTGCACAACGTCGGCAACGTGCTTAACAGCGTGAACATCTCCGCCGACCTGGTCACCCGCAAACTGCGCAGCAGCAAGGCAATGGGCCTGGGCAAAGCCATGCAGCTGATCAACGAGCGCCAGGGCGACCTGGGCACTTTTATCACCGAGGATGAAAAGGGCAAGCTGCTGCCCGGCTACTTGAACCAGTTGGTGGACGCCATTGCCGTCGAGCAACAAGGCCTGATCGAGGAGCTGGGGCAATTGAGCAAAAGCGTGGACCACATCAAGGACATCGTCTCCACCCAACAATCCTATGCGGGGGCAGCCTCACTGAAGGAGCCGGTGCAGATCAGCGCCTTGATGGAGGACGCCCTGCGCATGAACGCGGGGGCACTGAGCCGGCACAACGTCACGGTGGTCAAGCACTATGGGCCGGTACCGGAAGTCCTCGGCGACAAACACCGCTTGCTGCTGATCATGGTCAACCTGATCAGCAACGCCAAGTACGCCATGTCCAACCTCACCGACCGGCCACGGCAGATGACCCTGACGGTCCTGCAGCTGGATGATGACACCCTGCAGATCAGTGTGAAGGACGAAGGTGAAGGCATACCGGCCGAGAACATGACCCGCATATTTACCCACGGCTTTACCACTCGCAAGGAAGGTCACGGTTTCGGCCTGCACAGCTGCGCACTGGCCGCCGTGGAAATGAATGGACAGCTCACCGCCCATAGCGACGGGCCGGGCCAAGGTGCAATATTCACCCTGACAATCCCCCTCACTCCTGCCGGAAGTCCCGTATGAACCAGCCTCCCAACCGGCGCATCCTGTTGATTGATGACACGCCGTCGATTCACGATGACTTCCGCAAGATCCTGATGCCTGCCGTTGAATCCAACCAGGTGCTGGATGACATGGAGTCGGCACTCTTCGGCAATACCGCCAAAGCCCAGGCCAAGGTGTTCGAACTGCACTCGGCCTATGGCGGCGAAGAAGGCCTGCAGTTGCTCATCACCGCCATGGCGCAACAGCAGCCCTATGCCCTGGCGTTTGTCGACATGCGTATGCCCCAAGGCTGGGACGGTGCGAAGACCATAGAAGAACTCTGGAAAGTCGCCCCCGACCTGCAAGTGGTGGTGTGCACCGCGTACTCGGACTATTCCTGGGAAGACCTGCTGGAGCGCCTGCACGGCCATGATCGCTTGCTGATCCTGAAAAAGCCGTTCGACAACATCGAAGTCCAGCAGATGGCCAACACCCTGGCCAATAAATGGGACATGGCCCGCCGCGCCACCCTGCAAACCACCCAGCTGGAACGGCTGGTGGAACAACGCACGCAAGCGCTGCAGCAGGAAATCGAAGAGCGCAAGCACCTGGAAAGCCAACTGGTGCAGTCGGAAAAACTCGCTTCGCTGGGCCAACTCGCCGCAGGCGTGGCCCATGAGATCAACAACCCGGTGGGCTTTATCTCGTCCAACCTCAGTACGCTCGACGGCTACTTCAACCAGTTGCAACAGATGCTGGAGGCTTACCGGCAGGCCGAAGAAACCCTCGCCACGGGTGAACAGCACGAGCAGCTCAAGGCATTGCGTATCCGCCTGGAACTGGACTTTCTACAGGATGACATTCCGATATTGATCCGCGAGTCCAAGGAAGGCATCGGTCGCGTGGCGCAGATCGTCAAGGACCTGAAAAACTTTTCGCGGGTGGACAACGACCAGGCCTGGCAATTCGCAAATCTGCAACAGGGCATCGACTCCACGCTGAACATCGTTGCCAGCGAACTCAAGTACAAGGCCGATGTGGTCAAGCACTACGCGCCGCTGCCAGAGATCGAATGCCTGGCCTCGCAGCTCAACCAGGTGGTGATGAACCTGGTCATCAATGCGGCGCAGGCCATGGGGCCGGAGCGCGGCACCATCACCATCAGCAACGGTGTGGACGGCGAGAACGTATGGCTGGAAGTGGCAGACAACGGCTGCGGCATTGCCCCCGAGTCGGTGCAGAAAATCTTCGATCCGTTTTTCACCACCAAGCCGGTGGGTGAAGGCACGGGGTTGGGGCTATCGCTCTCCTACGGCATCGTCAAGAAACACCGTGGCGATATCTCTGTCAGCAGCGAGTTGGGCAAGGGCACGACGTTCCGCGTGGTACTGCCGATTCGGCAGACGGCGGCGTAGGGCACGCCGCCGACCCATCCGTCCTCCCCCACAACCTGTTATTTCTGACAGTAGACAGACTCTTTTCCCAACTCGACACTCCACACAAGCAACACGGTTGCATGCCGGAGGTGTGCTGAACGTGAGGCCTGGACCCTCATCGTCGAAGGAAAGGACACCATGTCTACGCGCCGCGAGTTCCTCACATACGCTTCACTGGGCGCCTTGCTCACGCCACTGGGCAGGGGCGCCCTGGCGACCGATACAACCGACCCGCCCAGCGCGTTTTCCTTCGAAGACTTGATCGAACAGGCACAAGCCGATGCCTTGAAACCCTACACCTACCCCAGCACCGCATCGGCCACGCTGCTGGCGAGACTCGACTACGCCGCCCACGGCCAGATCCGCTTCAAACCCGAGCGTGCCCTGTTCGCCAAAGGCCCCGGCAAGTTCCCCGTGACCTTCTTTCACTTGGGGTCGTTTTTTCGCACCCCCGTGAGGATGTATGTCCTGGACAACGGCATCGCCCGTGAGATCGTCTACGACCCGGCGTACTTCGATATGCCAGGCGACAGCCCGGCCCATGCCTTGCCCCATAACAGTGGGTTCGCCGGCTTTCGTATCCAGGAAAGCCGCCTGGGCGACCAGGCCAGGTTGGCGTGGCAACAGAACGACTGGGTGGCCTTTCTTGGCGCGTCGTACTTCCGGGCCATCGGCGAGTTGTACCAGTACGGTCTATCCGCACGGGCGATTGCCCTGGAAGTGGCACAAGCCGGCAAGGCCGAAGAATTTCCCGACTTCACCCACATCTGGTTCGAGCCGCCAAAGAACCCACACGCAAACGCCATGACCCTCTACGCGCGGCTCGACGGTCCCAGTATCTGCGGCGCCTACCGCTTCGAGATCCACCGCACACGGGGCGTGGTCATGGACATCGACTGCACGTTTTTCCTGCGCAAGAACGTCAGCCGGCTGGGCATTGCTCCGGTGACCTCGATGTTCTGGTTCAGTGAAACCGCCAAGCGCACCGCCGCCGACTGGCGCCCCGAGGTCCACGACAGTGACGGCCTGGGGCTCTGGACCGGCAACGGAGAACGTATCTGGCGTCCCTTGAACAACCCGCCACGCACTATGGTTTCGGCGTTCAGCGACCACCAACCGAAGGGCTTCGGCCTGCTACAGCGCGACCGCAATTTTGACCACTACCTCGATGGTGTGAATTACCAGCGGCGTCCCAGCCTGTGGGTCGAGCCATTGGGCGATTGGGGCGACGGCAGCGTGCAACTGATGGAAAACGGCACCGACGACGAGATCCACGACAACATCGTCGCGATGTGGGTGCCCTCGGCGCCAGCGGAAGCGGGCAACCGCTATGCGCTGCGTTATCGCCTGCACTGGCTGGCCCAGGAGCCCTACGCTTCGCCATTGGCAGTGTGCGTGGCCACACGCCTGGGCAAGGGCGGCCAACCGGGCCAGCCGCGCCCTGTGGGGGTGCGTAAATTCGTGGTCGAATTCCAAGGCGCCCCCTTGGAAAAACTTGCGCCGGGGATCAAGCCAGAGGCCGTGATCAGTTGCTCCAGAGGCGAGCTCAGCCAGGCCTTTACCGAAGCGGTGCCGGATGGCGTCGCCGGCCATTGGCGAGCACAGTTCGATTTGACCGTCGACGGCAAGGATCCGGTGGAATTGCGCCTTTTCCTGCGCCTTGACGGCCAGCCGCTGTCAGAGACCTGGCTGTATCAGTACCACCCCTTCAATTCGGATTCGACGGCAATCGGTACCCCTTCAACGGCTGACACCGGCAATCGCCCGTGAGGCTCTATAGCAAATTGGCGCTGTGCTACCTGGCGTTCAGTCTCAGCGGCAGCGCTCTCAGCGCCGGCGAGCAAGACCCCGTCGAGCGCTTGTTGCAGCAGATGACGCTCGAAGAAAAAGTTGGCCAACTCAACCAACTCGGCGTCCAGGACACGCCTACCGGCCCGGTCATTGACCAGGGCGAACTGGCGCAACTGCCCATGAACACCGTTGGCTCAGTCCTCGGCGCCTATGGTTTCGAGCGGACTCGCCAGTTGCAGGAACAGGTCGTCACGCATTCGCGCCTGCATATACCGCTGTTGTTTGCGTTCGATGTGATTCACGGCTTTCGTACCGTATTTCCCGTTCCGCTGGCAGAAGCCGCGGCCTGGGACCCTGCCCTGGCACAACGGACCGCTCGCGCGGCGGCCGTTGAAGCGACGGCCAGCGGCGTGCATTGGACCTTCGCCCCCATGGTCGACATTGCCCGCGACCCGCGCTGGGGCCGCGTGGTGGAAGGTACCGGCGAAGATCCGTTCCTGGGCGCGGCGCTGGTCAGCGCCAAAGTGCAGGGGTTCCACGGTGACGGGCCTCCAGACCCCTCCTTTATGCTGGCGACCGCGAAACACTTCGTGACCTACGGCGCGGCCGAAGGCGGGCGCGACTACAACGTCGCCGACGTATCGGAACGCACTGTGCGGGAAGTGTACTTGCCGCCTTTCCAGGCGGCTGTGGCGGCTGGCGTCGACGGGATCATGCCCTCGTTCAACGAACTGGCCGGGACGCCCCTGCACAGCAGCACCGCCCTGTTGACCGGCGTGCTGCGCAATCAATGGAGGTTTCGCGGCCTCATCGTCAGTGACTTCAACGCCATTTGGGAGCTGAGCCAGCACGGCATCGCAGGAGGCCCGGCCGACAGGGCAAGGCTGGCGTTCAACGCCGGCGTGGACATCGACATGGCCAGCCAGACTTACCGCCAATACCTGCCAACGCTGGTGCGCAATGGCCAGGTTTCCCTGGCAGCCGTGGACGCTGCGGTGCGCCGCGTACTCCAGGCCAAGCAGCGCCTGGGGCTGCTTGAAGATCCCTACCGCTACAGCGATGAGGCGCGGCAACGGGCCAATGTGCTGACACCGCAGCACCGGGCACTGGCGCGCGAGGCCGCGCAGAAGTCCATCGTACTGTTGAAAAATACCGACGCCCTGCTGCCGCTGTCCAAGCACCTGCGTAACGTGCTGGTGGTCGGCAGCCTGGCCACGGATGCCGAGGCCACGATCGGCCCATGGGCCTTGGCGGGTCATCCCGAAGATTCGATCACGGTCTTGCAGGGCATACGCCGCGCCGTCGCGCCCGACACTGAGGTGGTTTACCTGCCCGGCGCTTCGCCCATCAGCGACGACACTCAGAACCTCATCGAGGTCCAGCAGGCCGCCCACCTTGCCGAGGTGGTGGTCGCCGTGCTCGGCGAGCGCGCGGATCAGAGCGGCGAAGCCCGCAGTCGCGCGGACCTGGGCTTGCCGGGTGCCCAGGAGGCGCTGTTGCGCGCCCTGCTGGACAGCGGCAAACCCGTGGTCATCGTGCTGATGAATGGCCGCCCGCTGGTGCTCTCACAGACCGTGCGCCAGGCGCCCGCGCTGCTGGAAACCTGGTTCCTGGGCAGTGAGATGGGCAATGCCGTGGCCGATATCCTGTTCGGTGACGTCAACCCCAGCGGCAAACTGCCGATCACGTTCCCTCGCAGCGTGGGTCAGATCCCCCTCTACTACGCGCACAAGAGCACCGGTCGTCCGCCCAGCGGCGATGAAAGGTATGCTTCCGGCTACATCGATGAGCACTGGGCGCCGCTGTATCCCTTCGGCTTCGGCCTGAGCTACACCTCGTTCAGCTACTCCGCGCCGCGGCTCAGCGCGCAGCGGCTGGCGTCCACCCAAGCGTTGGCCGTAACGGTCACCGTCACCAATACCGGAGCGCGCTCAGGCGACGAAATCGTGCAGTTGTACCTGCGCGATGATGTCGCCAGCGTGACCCGCCCGGTTCGCCAATTACGCGGTTTTCGCAAAGTGTATTTGGCACCCGGCGAGGCTCGGGAGCTGACCTTCACCCTTGACCAAGAGGACTTCGCCCTGCTGGACAGCGACTTTTCGCCGGTGGTTGAAGCCGGCACGTTCACCGTCTTCGTCGGGGCAGATTCGACCACCGAAAACCAGGCCCGGTTTGAACTGACCGATAGCCGCGCATTGTCTATTTCGGGCCAGTCTGTCCCATCACGGGGATCACACTGAGTACACCTGCAGGTTGTCTGGCCTTTCGTTACTGGCGCAGAATGCCGGATCGACCTGAGAGTCCGAACCCAAGGAAACCGTATGAGCCTGTCCTTGCTAAGCCGTTACGCCTTCTTTGCCGTGTGCGTCATTTTCACCCTCGCCAGCCTCCCCTTTATCCAACACGAATGGCTGTGGCCCATCACCCTGGTCACCGGCGTGTTGAGCCTGATCGGCATTTTCGACCTGCTGCAAAGCCCCCACGCCGTGCGCCGCAACTACCCGATCCTGGGCAATATCCGTTACCTGGTGGAAGCCATCCGCCCGGAAATCCGCCAGTACCTGCTGGAGTCCGACAGCGACGCCCTGCCCTTCTCGCGCTCACAACGCTCGCTGGTTTACTCGCGCGCCAAGAACGAAACGGCTGACAAACCTTTTGGCACCCTGATCGACGTGTACCAGTCGGGCTTCGAATTTATCGGCCACTCCATGCGCCCCGCGCCGCTGAGCGACCCCAGCGCCTTTCGCGTAATGGTCGGCGGCCCGCAATGCACGCAGCCGTATTCGGCGTCGGTGTTCAATATCTCGGCGATGAGCTTTGGCTCGTTGAGCGCCAACGCGATTCGCGCGCTCAACCAAGGCGCCAAGCTCGGCAATTTCGCCCATGACACCGGCGAAGGCAGCATCAGCCCCTATCACCGCGAAAACGGCGGCGACCTGACCTGGGAACTGGGCAGCGGCTACTTCGGTTGCCGCACCAGCGACGGTCGCTTCGACCCGGAGCGCTTTGCGGTACAGGCGCAAAACCCGCAGGTGCGCATGATCGAAATCAAGATGAGCCAGGGCGCCAAGCCCGGCCACGGCGGGATCCTGCCCAAGCACAAGGTGACTAAGGAAATCGCCGAGACGCGCGGCATCCTGATGGGCGAAGACTGCATCTCGCCGTCGCGTCACAGTGCGTTCTCCACCCCTATCGAGCTGATGCAGTTCATCGCACAACTGCGCGAACTGTCCGGCGGCAAGCCGGTGGGCTTCAAGTTCTGCCTGGGCCACCCGTGGGAGTTCATGGGCATTGCCAAGGCCATGCTCGAAACCGGCATCCTCCCGGACTTTATCGTGGTCGACGGCAAGGAAGGCGGTACCGGCGCCGCGCCCGTGGAGTTCACCGATCATATCGGCGTACCGCTGCGTGAAGGCCTGTTGTTCGTGCACAACACCCTGGTGGGCCTGAACCTGCGCGACAAGATCAAGCTCGGCGCCAGCGGTAAGATCGTCAGCGCCTTCGATATCGCCAGCGTACTGGCCATCGGTGCCGACTGGGCCAACTCGGCGCGCGGCTTCATGTTCGCCATCGGCTGCATCCAGTCCCAAAGCTGCCACACCAACAAATGCCCCACCGGCGTCGCGACCCAGGATCCGCTGCGCCAACGCGCCCTGGTGGTACCGGACAAGGCCCAGCGCGTGTTCAACTTCCACCGCAACACCCTCAAGGCCCTCGCCGAGATGCTCGCGGCAGCAGGCCTGGATCATCCGTCGCAGCTGTCGGCCAAGCACCTGGTGCGGCGCATGTCAGCGACCGAGATCAAGCTGTTCTCGCAGTTGCATGTGTTCTTGAAACCGGGGGAGTTGCTCACCGGTGAAGTGAATGGCGAGTTCTATTCACGCATGTGGCAGATGGCACGCGCGGACAGTTTTGAACCCCACGAAGTCGCCGCCGCTTAAAGGACCCAGCTCATGTTGAAAGTCATCGCTGAAGATTTCATCAAACCCGAATACCTCGACATCGTGCGGCCCTGGTACGCCGAACTGGTGGAAAAAACCCGCCAGGAACCGCTGTGCATTTCGTACGATCTGTTTGTTGATCAGAAAGACCCAGGGCACTTCATTTTCATCGAGCAATGGCCCGATCAGGCTGCGCTCGACACCCATTGCCGGACCGAACACTTCACCCGGCTGGTGCCGCAGATCAACGAGTATCAGGCCAAGCCGTGCAAAGTACTGTTGATGGATGCGTTCTAGCCCACCCTTTCCCCGCTGAACCGGACCACCGACGGCATGGTTGAAACAAGGAGCTTCACATGCCGTTACTGGACTTCGCTGCAATCGCCGGGCAACTGCCTGACAGTTGGAAATCCAAGTGCCTGGGCCGGTGGGTGATCATTGATGGCGAGGTGAAGCGGTATAGCTCCCAACCTCGGGTTAAAAAACCCTTCACGGATTAACACGAGGCTGTTGTTTCATGACGATATAGCCGTCGCCATCTTCCAGATATATGGAGTAAAACAAATTATCGACTATGGGCCGGGCGTCGCGTTTCAGGCGTACGTCGGCCGAATGTTCGTGGCTGGCTCGGACCACATTGGTGATCCCCACCCTGGCCATCGCCTCTGGTAAAAACAAAAAATCAGCGCCCACCAGATACGGTATGACCGGCATGATTGACACAGTTCCGGCAGAGGCCGGCAACCAAAAGTCCTGAGCACTGGCATTAAAGTAAAAGACCTTTACCGAAGCAAGCGTTGCATTAGCGCTGATCGAATAGGCCAAACTACTCATCAGGTCAGTTTCCAGCGTCCTCTTCAAACTCAAAACCCGACCATAACTATAAGAAACGGACACCATTAAAATGACCGGCAGCACCACCAACACCGTTAACTTGCGCTGCACAGCACTTAACCACTGGTAGATCACCAGCACTATAAAAACCAGCAAAGGCCCGGCCCCCAACATTGCCCTTGAGTCATTATTCTCGTAGAAAAAAACCAGCATGATTCCAGGCACAGAAATTATCATCAACGGCACTATCGACACATAAGCCACACTCATCAGGATTTTACTCACCCAGCCTGGTCTTTCACGCATTCCAGAACACCACGCCCAGGCATAACCCAGCCCAAACAGAATCGCCATCACCGCGAAAAACCCTGCATGCCCACCCGTGTACAAAGGGCGAATCCGTTCTTCAGCGCTTTCCAGGCGCTGGAAGATGACAATCGGCCAATTCTCATCCAAAGCAAGGAGCCGCTGCCGTTCCTTGCCCATGAACGGCACGATCGCGAAGAGATAAAAAAGCGCGGCAACGCCTGCTTGAGCTGCCTTTTCAACACCCAACATCACCCACTCGCGGGTTGTTTTTTGATCGTTAATCGCTCTGTACAACTCGATGCAGCACAACCCGAAAAACGCATTGATGAGTGGCTGATAAACACACAGTGCACAGCCAACCAGTAAACTTGCGCCCCACCATTCAACCCACTTTCTTTCAGACTTCAAGGTGATAGCAAACACTATCATCGCCAACCCTACCGTCATCACCGGGCCGTCGTATTTATAAACGAGATCACTCAAAAACAAGGGACTGAAAAACATCGGCAACACCACCGCCGACGAACACACATTCACCTGACTGAAATAATGAAATGCGAGTTTCTCCAGCGCCTTTGCCATGAACAAACCCGCCACCAGCAAGCCCAATGGAAAAGAGTCGGGCGCGCCATTTGACAGGGATAAGAAATGATAAAAACCATCAATTAAAAAACGCCCTTCAGCCCGCCATGACGCATACCCGGACGCGGCCCTGAAACTGTCTTCAACGTAAAAATAGTCAGCCAGAATCAATGGATATACATAGACTAAAACCGCCACCAAAAAGAATATGAAACTTTCTCTTCTCGACCATTCATGCATGCACATGTTCCGGCGCCTCCTCTAAGCCCCCGCTAAACACCGATTTTTTGGCAGGCTTGCTCTACCCGACGCACAACGCCTTTAACCACATAGCGCGGCCGATGTTTGGTTTCCATATAGATACGCCCTACATACTCCCCCAGTATCCCGATCCCAATCAGTTGCACGCCACCCAGGAACAAGATCGCCGTCATTAACGACGGATACCCCGGCACGTCATTGCCAAACAGCACTTTGTCCAACGCCAGGTACCCGGCGTACACCAACGCGATCAGCGAAATCACACTGCCGATATAGCTCCATAAGCGCAGCGGCAACGTGCTGAACGAGGTGATCCCGTCCAACGCCAGGTTCCACAGTTTCCATGCGTTGAATTTGCTTTGGCCCACCGTGCGGGGTGCTCGATCGTATTCGACAATGGCCACGGTAAAGCCGGCCCAGGACAACACGCCCTTCATGAACAACTGCTGTTCGGGCAGCGCCTTGATCACGTCCACCACCTTGCGGTCCATCAGCCGAAAGTCGCCGACGTTTTCTTCGATATGCGTGTAGGAAATACGGTTGAGCAAGTGATAGAACATCGACGCACTGCGGCGCTTGAGGTAGCCGTCGCTGGAGCGGTCACGACGTTTGGCCAGCACCACATCGGCGCCGCCCTGCCATTCATGGATCAAGCGCGGGATCACCTCGACCGGGTCCTGCAGGTCCACATCCATGGGCACCACGGCATCACCCGTCGCGTATTCAAGCCCGGCGAACAGCGCGGCCTCCTTGCCGAAATTGCGCGACAGATTGATCAGCACCATATCGCTGTCCGCCATGGCCAGCGCCCGGGCACGTTCGGCGGTACGGTCGGTGCTGCCATCGTTGATAAGCACGACTTCAATCCTGTGAGTCTGCAAATCCTGCGCCTCACGCACTGCCCGGTAGAACGGCTCGATCGCCTGTTCTTCGTTGAACACCGGCACGATCAGCGAAATCTTCATTGCCCACGCTCACGAAACACCACCCACCTGGACAGCAGGAAACCGCAGACCAGGCTCAACAGCGAAAAGCCCAGCACCGTGACGATGCCCGGCCAGCGCCAACGGTCCGCCAGCCACCCCACTCCCAGGCTCAAACCGCCCATGCATGCCATAAACAACAGATAACGCGTCAGCGAGACAGGCACGACAAAGGTGTAGATCGCGTTGACATAAAACGAGAAAGACGCCGCCACGCCAAAGGCCAGGACGTTGCTCGCGGCCTGGCTGAGGTCCAGCGCGGTCCTGAACACAAAAAACAGCTGCCAGTGGATCAGCGTGTTGGCGACCCCGATCACTGTGTAGCTGGAGAACCCCTTCCACAGGTTGGTCATGCCGTCACCCTGTTTCGCCAGCCTCCAGCAAGCCATGGCATCTGTTGTTCGTCTACTGTCAGAATTAACAGGTCGCCGCTGCGCGCAGTTGAGACATTCAGTAATACCCAACCTTTGCAATTGTTTACAAATATCGCCAACCTGCGCCCGCCCGACACGCGGCGTACGACAACGTGCGCGTTCGCCTGTCATTACTAAACTTATTGTTCAAGAGCCCGCTGCCATGCTGAACGGACGCGACCCACGCATCGATTTTTTTCGGGGCCTGGCGTTGATCTTTATTTTCTGGGATCACGTCCCCCACAATCCCCTCGGCCAGATCACCCTGCGCAACGTTGGTTTCAGCGATGCTGCGGAGGTGTTTGTATTTCTCGCCGGCTACGCGGCGGTGCTGGCCTACGGCAAGATCCTGCAACGCGACGGCTACTGGATCGCCTCACTGAAAATCCTGCGCCGCGCCTGGGTGTTGTACGTGGTGCATATCTTTTTGCTGGCGATGCTGATGGGCATCGTGTTCTTCGCCAACAGCCATGTGGAAACCCGCGACCTGGTCGAGGAGATGGGACTGACCCATTTCGTCACCCACCCGCAACAGGCCCTCACCGATGAGCTGCTGCTGCGCTTCAAGCCCAACCTGATGGACCCGTTGCCGCTGTATATCGTGCTGCTCGCGGGCCTGCCGCTGGTATTGCCGTTGCTGCTGCGCAGGACCTGGCTGGTGGTGGTCGGGTCGGCGACGGTGTACCTGCTGGCACCGTGGATGGGCTGGAACCTACGGGCGATTGCCGATGGCGTGTGGTACTTCAACCCGGTGACCTGGCAGTTCCTGTTTATCCTCGGTGGCGCGGCCGCGATCCAGGCCACACGGGCGCGCCCCGCAGACACGCGTGCGCTGGCACGCCAGCCGCTGTTCATGGCGGCGGCGGTGTACACCGTGCTGGCCGGTGTGCTGACGCTCTCCTGGCGCTGGCCCGAAGTGCACGACGCGCTGATGCCCGCCTGGCTCAGCGATTTGATCTATCCCATCAGCAAGACCGACCTGTCGCCACTGCGCCTGCTGCACTTCCTGGCCCTGGCGTACGTCACCGCCAAACTGTTACCCGGCCGCGGCTGGACGCAAAACTGGCTGGCCGAACAAAGTTGCCGCATGGGCCGCTACTCCCTGGAAGTGTTCTGCCTCGGCGTGCTACTGGCCCCCCTGGCGGACATGCTCAACGCCCAAGCCGGTGATGCCTGGCCCATGCAGATTTTCAGTGCCCTGCTGGGGATGGCGTTGATGGCCGGGCTGGCGGCGTGGCTGGAGTTCAACAAACAGCTGGACCTGCGCCAGCGCAGCACTGCGCGGCAGTTAAATAGTTAGCCCCAGCGCCGGCATGCGCGGTGATTCCATCTGCCTTCCACTTATCGTGAAAGGTAGAGCGCATGCCGTCTCATCAATTACTCAACGGCCTGTCCGGCAATTTGCAGTCGAGTACCCGCTGGGCCCAGCAACAGGCGCTGGAGCTGATCCAGCGCAATGTGCTCCAGGCCCTGGATGGCCTGGATGCTGAGGAAAAACAACGTTTCCTGCAGCTGCAACGCCAGGCCCTCGCGGCGCTGACGGCGGTTGACGCCGAGAAAGAACGGGTCGTACGCACCTTCAAGGAAGACGGCCTCGCACAGCTACGCAGCAGGCTCGGCGGGCGCGATCCCGAGCAGTACCGCTTCGATACCACCTACATCGAAAAGGTCCAGCAACCCCTGCCCTGGGACCGGCAGCCAGGTAGCTACGTCAGAGTCCCTCGCCGCTCCGTGCTGGAGTACACCGAAGTCGTCCACGTCAAGAGCATGTCGCTGTGGGAGGCGGCTTGCGTGAATTTCGGCTTTACCTCCTATCTGACGACAGACTCCGGCTACAGCCTGATCGGCGCCAGCCGCGTGGTGGGTTTCAACGGCGACACCAGCCTGAGTGCCCGCGAGTTCGTCGATGTCGCCCGCGAGTTGGACCTGGGCCACAAACTGCAGCAAACCATTCGCGCGACCCTGGGCCAGGACGGCACGCTCAACCGCCTGATGGGTGCAGCGGCCTTGGCCCTTCTGCGGTTCGATGTCCTCGACGCCTGGCGCAACCGCGCGCACAACGGCCTGACCCGCGCCATGTACGACAGCCTCATGGCGTCAATCGAAGGCAGTGGGCCGCCACTGCAGGTCGACAGTTTGAGCCTGACATCGGGTGTCACCCCCATTATCTCGGTGCCCTTCGTACCTTGGGACAACGCCATCCCAGTGCCTTTGCTGTTGATCAGGGTTGCAAGCCTGGGAGTGCTGTCCTATTTCCCTTTCCGCCCCGGCGGTGCGTTGCGCTATCACAGCGATGCGCAATCGGCAGAGGCCGATTTCCGCCAACAGCTTGTGGACAGTCACAGAAAAGACGACCTGGGTTGGTTTTCCCGACAACTGCCGTTAGTGGGGATGTCCGTCTTCAAACCCTTGCTGACCCTGGAAAAGCGCCCGGAAGGCTTGAGTTGGTTGGCGGGAAAACTCTATGACGGTTTTCACAAAGCCTTTCCGGAGCGAACCCTGGATGACATTCGCTTCTCCACCGACCCCTACACCGGCCCCGCCAAAACGCTGCTGCAAACCCTGACCTACCGCCAGTTACAACGTTGTCAGGCCGACATGGACACTCTGGCCAACACCCGCTCCGACACCGACTGGCAAGCACTCAAGGACGCCGCCGCGGCCATCGCCGGCGAAGTCCTGCAACTGCTGCTCACGCCGCTGCCTGGCGGGGTCACTGGGCTCAACCGGCTGATGCAACTGGCGGTGCTGGGCAGTATGACCTACAGCGTCAGCGTGGGCCTCAATGAAGCGGTCAAGGGCGATGCCAGCGGCTTTGCTTCGACCCTCACCGACGTCGCCGACCTGGCCATCAGCGGGCGTTTGATCGGTATCGCGAGCAAGCTCCATCATCAGCGCATGCTTGAATACCTGCAACGCCTGGGCAACCCGCGCAAAGTCACGCGTCCGGACGGTGTTGAGGAACTGTGGAAGCCCGACGCCCGCGCCTATGCCCATCCAAAGCCATACGTACTCGAGGGCAAACGCGCGGACGCCCTGGGCGTATTCAGCGTACACAACAACTACTACGTCAAACTGCGTCATGAGGAACAGACGGTGGTGGCAGAGGTTGTCCACGACCAGGCCACTCAGCGCTATGTGCTCAAGCACAGCCGCAGCCCCTACAACCCCCCGATTGTGTTTGACCCGGCCTTGCAAGCGTGGACCTTCGACCTGCACGACAACCAAGCCCTATCGGATACCCAACTGCTGCAGCGCATGCTGCCCAGCGGTTCGTCGATTATCCTGGAGGCGGACCTGGAGCGGATGCTGCGCAGCACCGCCACCTCCCGCGCAGCCCTGGAGAATGCCTGGCACGGCGAACCGGCGCCCTGGAACCTGATCGAAGGCGTCCGCCGCCTGCAGGCCGACCAAGTCATCGAGCAAGTCATTAATCGCTTTCACGAAGCCGGCTACCTGCCGCCCTATGGCGACAGCGTGGTGCTGTGCCTGCTGACCCAATTGCCCGAATGGCCGGCCGCGGTACTACTAAGCATCAGCGACCCGCAAGGCAGCGTCATCGAAACCTATGGAAAAACCGAAACGCCCGTTCCCTCAGTGACCACCCTCACGATTATCCGCAGCGCAGAGGGCAGCTACCAGGCCGAAGCAGACCGTGGCCAGCCCCACCATCGGGACGACCCGCTGCTGAGCCTGGTGATTGAGCTGCAACCGACCACCTCGCAGTTGGGCCTGACCGAACAACCCGACAGCACCCCCGAACAGCGGATCCTGGCGGTACGTCGCGCCGTCTGCAGCCTGGCCCGTCGCGAACGCATGGCGCTGTTTTCCGCGCTGGTGAACTACGCCGGTTATGAGAAAAGTGAGCAACTACCGCCGCCCAACGTCAGACGCTTCCTCGCGGTCAAGGCCTCGGCGCCTCTGGTGCCGGCCACCGCCTTGCTGAAAAAATTGCGTGACCACAACAGCCCGTTGACGCCGGCCCTGCTCCAGCGGCTGCTGCAACAGCACCCGCTCACCCCGCGCCAACAGCAGGCCTACCTGCGCGAAGGGACATTGCCAACGGCCTTTGCCGAACACTTGGACAACCACCGCACCGCCCTGCGCATCGATGCCGCGATCGACGCGTTGTATCACCCACGGCAGTACAACAACGACACCGATCAATGGGCCAGGGAGTTCGCTTCGGCCTTGATCCGCCAACGCCTCAAGCGCCCTTTCGTCATCACCGAAGTCGTCGCGGGCAACATCGCCAAGCCCTATCGCTCCAGCGGCGCTGATGACCTCACGGTGGAACTGCGCCACTACGGCGAAGGCGTGTATGAGGCCTATGACATGCGCAATGCCGGCACGATTGCGGTGTCACCGGCGGTGGACAGTTTTTACCTGGCCATCGGCTCGGTGCTGCAACCCCACGAGCGACAACAGCTGGGCATGAGCAGCGAAACCGACGCCAGAGGCCTGCGCAACACCCTGGGCAACTACATGAGCCAACAACGCGGCCCGGAAGGTTTTGTGCGACTGGCCGATGGCTCGCTGGCGCAGTACGAACACACCCTGTCCATGCCGGCCAATTTGCGGCCCGACGCTCTCGGCATCACCCGCCTTGACGGCGACCAATACCTGCCGCTGTTCGGCTCCTGGTACCGGATCGTCTACGACAAACAGGTACTCAAGTGGCGGTTCAAACACCCGCAAAAGATCGGCGTCGAAACGCCGACCCTGGAGCACAACGGTGACGGCGCCTGGCGCTTGTCCACTGAGAACCCAATGAGTTGGGACGACCACAGCCTGCTCTATCGACTGGGCGGCGACCACAACGCCTTTACCGAGGACACGGCCAGCACAATTCTCGCCCTGACCGATACCCCGCCCCATGTGCTGCGCCGCGTACACCGCAACGGCCACGCTGCTCCACCCTTGCTGACGGATACCTGCAAGCGCTTGCGCATTGACCAGGAAATCGACCGGTTCATCGAAGCGATGTATGAACTGCCCACCACCTCCTCCGCCCGCCCGGACCTGCAGTTGCTGGTGATCACCAGCCTGCCGGGCTGGCCCGCCAGCCACGTGTTGCAGCTTGTCGACAGCGACAACCGCGTCATCCATCGCTACCACGAACGCCCGCAATCTGATCAGCAGACCGTGGAGATCAGCGTTGCAACGCTCGAAAATCCAAGGCTGCTGGAGGCCCTTCTGCCCCACGATGAGGTGGTCAGGGGCCTGCTGGGACAGTTACCCGAAACGCTGGAACAGCGCCGAATCCAACTGATCACCCGCATCGTTGAGTTCACTGACCGCGAACGCGCGAAAATCCTCGAGTCCCTGTATCGCCAAAGCGAGTCCGAAGGCACCGAGCCGCAGCGTCGCTTCAAGGCCATGCACCCGAACCTGCCCAACAATACGGTCAAGGCGATTCTCGGCCAAGCCACGACACGCGAGCTCAAACAGCTCAATGAGCGCAACCAACTGAGCCTGCGAATTGGCGAACAGGCACGCCTGAGCGCCCACGAATTGCGCCTGAACCGCGCGTTCGAAGGCTTGTACGTGGATGCCTGCGCCAATGCCGACAGCGACCGGATCACCCTGTACCTGCTGCGCATCCTGCCCGGCTGGCCGAGGAACCTGCGCGTCGATATTCGCGAACGGGATAACCAGGGTCGCTTGCTGGAAACCGCCGGGCACCTGGGCGGCGCATCACGCAAGACCGTGGCCAAAACCAACCGTGGTTATCAGGCCTATGATCTGCAGGGCGAGCCGCTGGGCACACCCTCGACCAGATTGCTGCAGGTCATTCTCAGTACCTTGTCGCCTGCCGAGAAAGCCCTTCTTGAGGTCGACACCCAGAGCGGCATCCGCCATCTGCGCAACCAACTGGCCGAGCTGGCCTTCGCCCGTCGTGTGGAAATCAAGCGCCTGCTGGATATCCCCCACTTGCAACCCTGGATGCAACCGGCCATGGGCGTCGACCGCACATTTCTGGTGTACCCGTTCTGGCAGCGTATCTGGCCGTTCCGCGGTCGCCGCCCACCGGACCTGGTGGCCAAGGTCCAGGCGCTTTATCCGCATTTCAACGATGACGATGCGCGCCGTTTTCTCCAGGCCTTGAACATGACTGACCCGGAAAAGCTGATCGAACTGGAGCGCCTCCAGGGCGAGTTCGTGGCCATGGAAAACGCGCTGATGCGCTGGAGCGAAGGGTCGTCTTCAAACGAAGATCTTGTAGCCGACTCCAGGGACACGAGCCGTTGGCGACGTCGCTTTATCACCGCCCGACTGCTCGGGGCCTGGCAACGTATAAGCACCACGTTTTACATAGAAGGGCTGTTCAACCTGCAGTCACTCGAGTTGCAGTTGGACGACGAGAGCTTGCCCCCAGCTTCCTTCATATCGGACCCCCGCGCGTTCAATCACATTGAATACCTGAGGATTTCCGGCAACACGTTCCCGGCCACGGGGCCAGATTTCCTGGCCAAATTCACCCAGCTCAAGGCATTGCGCCTCGATTGTCGGCTAACGGAACTGCCGAGCGCGATCACCGATATGACCTCGCTCACCCACCTTTACCTGGACGACAACGACATTCGGTTGACCGAAGAGGCGGTGGTACGCCTGGCGAGCATGGTCAACCTGCAAAAACTGGATCTGACCGACAACCCGGACCTGACCCTCACACCGGACGTCAGCCAAATGACCCAACTGAGCACCCTGATGCTCGCCAACACCGGCATTACGCAATGGCCGATTGGCGCCAGTGCGCTGCCGGTGCTGACCCAACTGCACCTGCAGACCAACTCGATCACCACGATTCCGGAAGAGGTCTTCACCAACCCCTGGCTGCAAATGGCCAATCGCAACACCTTCCTGCACGAGAACCCGCTGTCGGCCGAGACCCTGGCGCGCATCGAAACGTACCGCCTCGATACCGGTATTTCCCTGGGCGGCCGATTGTATACGCCGGCCCATGCACCGGTGGCGTCGAATGACTTCGACACCTGGCTGTCGGGCGTAGCCCCCACGGACGTGCCAGCGCGCCGACAGCTGTGGGAACAGTTGAAAGCCAATGAAACGGCGAGTGCCGACGATGTGTTCCGGGTGCTGCGCGACCTGCCGCGAACGCTCGCGTACCGCACAGTAGAGTCAAGAATGCGTCTGACGGATCGAGTGTGGGACTTACTGATTGCCATGGGCGAGTCGACGCAATTGCGCAACACGGTGTGCCTCAATACCTACGGCTCAGGCAATTGCGGCGACAGCGTGATCCTGGCCTTTACCAACATGGAACTGCATCACCGCATTCACCAGGCCAAGCAGCAACCCAGGAGTTACCTGGCTGATCGGGCATTGCTGGATCTGGCCAGGCGCTGTTTCTACCTGAATCAGCTGGATCATTTTTCCGATCAGTTCATTCTCGAGCGCGAGCGCGCCCGACTGGAAGTCGACCCCGCCGAAGTCACCGTTTACCTGCGCAGTAAACTGGCGCGCGAATTCAACTTGCCGTTCTATCCACTGGAATTGCTCTACACCGTGGATAGCTATGTGACTGACGAGGTGATCAATCGGGCCCGTGCGACGCTGCGCGCGCTCGGCCAGTCACCTGCCCTGCAGGAGGCCATCCTGACGACCGAGTTCTGGATCGAGTATTTGGCCAGCGCTGAGCCGGAGGCGTTTTTTACCGTCAAGAGCACCATCGCCTATAAGGTCAGTGCGTTGGATCAGGAGTTCCCGAGCCGGGACTCCGATGAATACTGGAACCGACGCCAGTTATTGATCGACGAGGAAACCGACGAGTACAACCGCCTGGTACGACAGTTGACGGAGGGCACGCAACGGACGCTACAGCGCGTCTGAACCACGACGGGCCTGCCTGCGGAAAAACAGGCAGGCCATGTTTCAAGGGATCACGCCGAACGCTGTGAACCCACGCCGACCTGGGTCGGTTGCAGTTTGAACACGTAGAACAACACCGTCAGCAGCACCAGGAACACCGGCCCGACATACAGCGCCACGCGGGTGTCCGGGAAGTACGCCATCAGGCCCACCACCAGCACCAGGAACGCCAGGGCCAGGTACGAACTGAGCGGGTACAGCCACATGCGGTACTTGAGGGCTTTCTGTTCGGCCGGGCTCAGGCTCTTACGAAACTTGAGCTGGGCCAGCAGGATCATGACCCACGTCCAGATCGCGCCGAAGGTGGCGATGGACGTAACCCAGACGAAGACTTTCTCGGGTACCAGGTAATTGAGCAACACTCCCAGCAGCAAGGCAAAGATCGACAACAGCAGCGCTTTGCGCGGTACACCGTTGCGCGATGTGGTACCGAACGCCGCGGGTGCCTGGCCATTCTGCGCCAGGCTGTAGAGCATGCGCCCGGTGCTGAAGATGCCGCCGTTGCAGGATGACAACGCTGCGGTGATCACCACGAAGTTGATGATGCCGGCCGCAGTCTTGATACCCAGGCGCTCGAAGGTCATCACGAACGGGCTGCCCTGGGTGCCGATTTCATTCCACGGGTAGATCGACAGAATCACGAACAACGCGCCCACGTAGAACAGCAAAATGCGCCAGAACACCGAGCCGATTGCACGGGGAATGGTCTTCTGCGGGTTCTTTGCTTCACCGGCGGTGAGGCCGATCATCTCTACACCCAGGTAAGCGAACATCACCATTTGCAGGGACATCAACACACCCTGCACGCCATTGGGCATGAAGCCGCCGTGGGCCCACAGGTTGGAGATACCCAGTGCCACGCCGTCGTTACCAAAGCCGAACGCGATGATGCCGACGCCGCCGATCACCATGGCAATGATGGTGACGATCTTGATCAGCGCGAACCAGAATTCGAACTCACCGAAGGCCTTTACCGCGATCAGGTTGATGGTGCCCATGCTGATCAGGGCCGCCAGGGCCCAGATCCAGCGCGGCGTATCGGGGAACCACACGCCCATGTACACCGCCACGGCGGTGATCTCTGCCACACACGTCACCAGCCACAGGAACCAGTAGTTCCAGCCAGTCAAAAAACCCGCCAACGGGCCGAGGTAATCCTGGGCATAGCGGCTGAACGAGCCGGCCACCGGGTTATGCACGGCCATCTCGCCGAGGGCGCGCATGATCACCAGGATGGCCAGGCCACCGATAATGTAGGAGAGCATGATGGCCGGACCGGCCATTTCGATGGCCTTGGCCGAGCCCAGGAACAGGCCGACACCGATACAGGCGCCGAGCGCCATCAGGCGAATATGCCGTTCGCCCAGTTCGCGTTTGAGCGGGCCGCCCGAAGCGGTCTCGCCATGGGGCAGGTGGTTGCCGACTGGCATAGGGATACAACCTCGTCTTGTTATTGGATATGAGCCTCCGAGTCCGGCACGCCACGGCGGGTGTGCCAGGGCGTGCCGTGTCCGCTTGACCTTTTGGGTCAACCGGTCTGGCCGGGCCAGATCAGGGGGGTGCAGTATAAAAAGCTCAACCCAGTTATTTTCACTCTAGAAACGGCAATATTCAGCGGGAAACCCCGGAAAATTCCGATTGCGCGGTTGGAGTATCGCACGGCAATGGTGCAGCACTTCAAGCCTGGACCTGCCAGTCTGGCGTCCACATCGGTGCTTCGAAGAACAATCTGCGCGCCATGCGCAGGTAGATTTCGCCGCGATGGATCTCCACGGTCTGCCGCACGCGGCCGGTCTGCCCGGCCTGGATACTGGCAAATGCCTGGGCCTGCGCCTGGGCCTGGGACTGCTTACCCATGCGGTGCTGCTCCAGGGTCTTGAGGTGCGCGGCGGTGAAATGATCGTCCGGCCCGGCCTGGCGCTCATAGTGGAAATGCGCGTACCACAACGGCTGGCGGGTATGCACATCCATTACCACATAGGTCTGCAGCCAATCATGGGGGCTGGCGGCCAGGGCAACCCGCTCGCCTTGGCGAAAAATACGCGCTTCATGATGGCTGACCAGCACGTCCACGCCGGACTGGGTGGGTAGGCGCGCCTTGATGGCATTCAAGCGCGCCTGCAGGCCCTGCTCGGATAAGCGGCTGGCCGCAGCGCGCAACTCATCGGCTACGGTCCTGGCCCGCGCCTGTTGCGTGGCGGCCAGGCGACCCGGTTCGCTGTGCTGCAAGTGACGGTGGATGGCGTCGGCACACTGGCGCAACTTGGCGGCGTGCTGATCCAGAAGGTCCTGCAACGACTGCGGTTCATTGGACTTTGGCGCCATTTTGAGCACCTCGGCGATGGCCGGCGCGACCGACGCCTGCAACGCCTCGCCCTGCTCAATCAAACGATTGAGATTAGGCAGCGCAGCGGCGCGCCGGGGAACCAGCTTCTTGACCGGCTCCCACACCCCGTCGGCGGCGTGGGTAAACGAGGCAATCACGGTGTTCTGGGCGTCCACCACCTCAGCCACCTCGACCGGCTGCTCACCGGTGGTCATCTTGACCTGGGCCACATACAGATCCTGGTTGCGCGTGCGGATGATGTTTTTCAGCGCCGGGCGCGGTGCCGGCGCGGCAAGCGGTGCGGGGCTCACAGGGGTCAGGGCCACAGCCAGTTCGCGCTCGACCTCAGCGTGCAATTGGCCACACAGCTGCTGCAACTTATCCAGGTAATCGAGGTGGAATTTGTCCGGCTCCATCGCTCGCCAGAACTCGATGCGGTCATCGGTCTGGGCGTAGACATGGTTGAGGCTATCCAGCAACTCGATACGCAATTGCGCGCTCAGGGGCGCCAACTCATGCAGTTGCGCCTGGGACCGGCTGGCCCAACGTGCACGGTTGATGGTGTCGTCCAGGCTTTGGAAAAAATCCTCGTCCAGCCGCGGCCCCTCGGTCTTAAGCGCCACCGCCCACAACGCCGTGACTTGCAATGACTGCAGATCCAACACCGACGGCGATGCCGCCTGGCCCATCCGCAAGCTCTGGGCGCGGTCCTTGCCGTACTTGGGAACGCCTTCCAGCGCTTGCAGGAAGCTGACTTCCTGGGTGCGCCAGCGGATGGCGTGCTCGTTGCTGTCAGCCAACTGCCGCAGGCCGTCCATCAACGTCTGGTGCGCCTGTTGATTGATATCCCAGCTGCTCTCCTGCTCATTCAACGACTGCACCTGGTCCAGCACCGGAACCAACCGGGTATTGATGGCGATGGTCGTTACGCGGGCCTGCGTCAACAGTTGCTGAAGGTTGAGGATTATCCCTTCGAGCGCCGTCGACAGTTCACGTTCGTAACCCGGCCGGTGCTTGAGTGCCTGCAGGTCCTTGAGGCAATCGAGCTCCAACAGCGCCGCATCCAGCTTATTCTGCAGCTCCTGGGTATAGCGGGTACCCGCCCGGGCGCGCTGCTCGTCGGTGAGATTGGCAACGTCACTGGTCAGCAGGTGGTAAGCCACCACCACGGCCCGATTGGCAGCTTCGCGCCGCTGGCCGTATTGGCGATAATCCTGCTCCAGTTGCTGGCGGCGCGACTCGGTGTTGGTCACCACCGGTGTATCGGCCTGACCACCCAGCAGGCGCAGGCGCAAGTCCACCTCCCAACGGCCAGTGTCCAACAGCTTCAGCCAAGGCCCCATCTCGCGACCATCGGCACTGATCACCCGCACACTGTCATCCGTGACCCTGGCCCGATAGACATGCCCGCGCACCAGCACCTGCCACTGCGGCGGCTGTGCGGCGGCGTTGAACAACACCCCGTCGAGCCGTCCGCCTACCTGCGCACCCGGCAAACGCGCCGGCCAGGGCTGAGCGAACGCCTTAAGGCTGAGGCGTTCGAGCCGGGCCTGCAGAGGCGGCGTCAGGGTGTCACGGGCATTGCTCCAACCACCGGGGGCACGCAACGGGATGTTCAGCGGGCCGCGCGTCAGGGTCGGCGGCGCCAGCCTTGGCGGGCTGGGTGCGAACGCCGGATCGCGCAGATCCAGGGTCGACGGCACCTCGCGGGGCGAAGCCCGATGCGCGAGGATCAGCACCAGGTTGCTCAACAGGTCCATCACGCCCTGGGCCTGGGCGGCCGGGTCGGTGCCGCTGATGGCCTGCACATCACGGTGCACGCTGTCCATCACCTGCACCATCCATCCCGCCAGCGCCACCGGGCCTCGCAGAAACGGCAACAGGCTGTTGAACAGCAACCAGCCACCTTCTTTCAACGTCGCCCAGCGCTGCTCGGCGTTGGACACCGATTGGCGCTCTGCCAGGCTGACCAGCGCCTGCACCGTGGAGGCGAACACCCCAGGCAACGGGTCTTGCGCAATCAACTTTTTGCTCAAGCGAACCGACGCCGGACGCTCGGGCACACTGAACTCATCGCCAGCGAGAAAATGCCGTACATGGGGTTCTTCGAAACCGCCATTGGCATACAGCGCCTGGCGCGTTGGCGGCAGCCAGGCGAGCACCGTGTCCTGCAACGGACCGGCCGCCTTGATCGCCTCGAACAACGCCTGGGCGGACGAAAACTCCTGCAGGCTGGGGCTGAACAGTGGCTGGTAGAGCAGATGTGGCCCGTCGTCGGCATCCCTTGGACCAATCACATACAGATTGAGCACCGTGTCCGGGGAAGACGTGGGCGTGACCTTGAATGCCAGCGGCCATAACGCCGCCTGCGGCGGTTGCATCAGGGCCGCCTGCACCAGGCGATAGCCGGCGTCGGTCAGGCCGTGCTCGCCCTTGAGCTTCATCTGCAACGCCAGCAGCGGCAGTTGCGCCCGCACCTGTCGGGTAAACAGCGCTTCACGGCGTTGCCGCTCGGCCGGGTCGTCCAGCAGTGTTTGCTTGAGCAGCGCCGGGTACGTCTGGCCGATATCCACCTCGCTGACACAGCCCAGCAGCAAGGTTGCCGTGAGCCAGTCGGGTGCGGGACTGCCCTTGAGTTTGATCGCCGAAGGCAAGTGCGGGAAACCGCCGAGGTTCTCCAGGGCCAGGTCCGTCAGTGTCAACGTCAGCGGATGTACATCGCCGGTGGCAAAGCCGCCGGCAGTCATGGCCGCCGTGACGATGTGGTAAGTCAGCTCGATATCCTGCGGCTCGATGCCACTGGCGCGGCGATCCTTGCGCAGGCAGTCCTTCAGGGCCTGGTCGGCAAAGGTCAGGATCGGCGCGATACCGTCAAGAAACGTACCCGCGCCCGCCACCACCAGGGCCTGCAATGCATGGGCGTAGGCCAGGCTGTCGGCCGCCGAGGCATGGATCAGCCACAGTGGCAGTTGGTCCTGCAGGCGCAGTTGATACGGGGTCAGCACCGACTCGAACCAGCGCGAGGGGTCGGTCACATAATCGAGCATGGCTTGAAATTGTGCGGACGAACGCGGTACCGAACGGTCGATGGCCAACACATCCGCGCGTTGGCGTTCGGCATAGCTGGCGGCCAGCGCATCGAACGGATCGCCCCACGGCTCCTGCACAAACCACTCAAGCGCCTGGTCGGCCAGGCGCGCGCTCAGGTAGTCGGGAATCAAGACTTCGATATCGTCCAGGCGCTTGAGCGGGTGCAGGCCGGTCGCGGGGCTGAACAGCCACTGGTCGAGAATCAACAGCGGCAGCATCTCCGGGGTCTGCGCGCTGCCTTGGGGCCTGACATGAACGGTGTGCACCGGCAACGCTGCCGCGTCCAGGGTCCACTGGCGATCAGGGCGACCGGCCCGCAGCGACGCGCGTGGGAACAACCGAGTGAACTGCGCCGCGTCCATGCCCGGCGGCTGCGGGCTGTCGTACAGCAACGCCAGCCAATCATCGGACAGGTAGGCCCAGCGCTTGGTGTTCACCGGCACCACAGCCCGCCACCAGTCCAGCAGTTGTTCAAGCCAGGCATCGAGCAGGTCCGCCCCGAGTTGGTTGACCACCTCTTCAACATCCAGCAGCGGCGGGCCACCGGGCACATGGATTTCCCGTTGATGCACGAACACCTGATGGTAATCCTCTACATAGCGCGTCGGCTGCGCACTGGCCAGGCGCGTCACCACTTCATCGGCGAGGGCGCTGTAGTGGGTCTGGTCGGCCGACATAGGGGTGCCGATGGCGACGTGTTCCGCACGCAGGCCGAGGCTGGGGAAGCGCCGATCCAGCGTGGCTTGCGCCTGCTTGATCGCGGCTTCGCGCAGGGTCGGTGGGGAGGAAAACAGGCTGAGGATTTGCTCGATATGGCTACGCCGCGACGAGGGGGTTGCAGGCATGGGTTGGACTTCCTTGTGACGGACGCTGGATTCGGTCCGGTAAGCCCTGAACGGTAAGGAAGTAGCGCGGCCATCTGCGGTAACCGAGTGCCCCCACGCAGACAAATTCCTCGACGGCGCCAATCAGCGTCTAAGCTCTATTCAAGTCCGATCAATCTGCCGGGATGGGATCAATCGACTATGGGCGCTTTATGGCAAACCGATTCAACCAAGGCTGCGGTTCCCACCGATAGCGCGGATGAACAGCCATTGCCACCACGCCCCCGCAAACGCTTGTACCGGTGGCGCATGGTGTGGCTGCTGCTGGTGATCGCACTGATCGCCGCGGGGTTTGCCGCCCAGCGCGAAATGCGCACCGCGCAGTGGCAAGCCCGCGAACTGAGCCGCCTGGCCGCCACCTTGCGCTACACCCTGGAGCCCGGTGCCAGCGATGCCATCGTGTATCCCGGCGACGGGCCTTTCGACAAACGCCTGGGCTATAGCGACCTCGATCAATTCCTGCCGCGCCTGCTCAAGCGCAATTACCTGATCCAGCGCCAGGTGCGTTTTTCCGCACCGCTCATGAGCTATGTCGAGCGCGGCCTGTTCGTGCCCTATGCGGAGAAGATCCAGGCCGGCTTGTCGATCTACGACTGCCGCGCCGAGCCGTTGTACCAGTTCACCTACCCGCAGCACGCGTACCAGGATTTCAGCGCGATCCCGCCGGTGGTGGTCAACAGCCTGTTGTTCATCGAGAACCGCGAACTGCTCGACCCGGCCCAGCCCCAAGCCAACCCGGCAGTGGACTGGCCGCGCTTCGCCAAGGCGGCCTGGTCACAAGTGGCAAGGCTGTTGCACTTGCCGGGGCAAAGCGCCGGCGGCAGCACCCTGGCCACCCAGCTGGAAAAATACCGCCACTCCCCCGACGGCCTGACGCTGTCCGGTGGCGAAAAACTGCGCCAGATGTTTTCCGCCAGCGTGCGCGCCTATCAGGACGGCCCGCAGACCTTGGCGGCGCGCCAGCAGATCGTACGCGACTACCTCAACAGCGTGCCGTTATCCGCCGTGCCTGGTCACGGTGAAGTGCACGGCATGGCCGAAGGTCTGCGGGTCTGGTACGGCGCCGACTTCAACGCAACCAACGCTTTGCTCGCCGACAGCAGCATGCAAAACCTCGCGCAAAAAGGCCTGGCGCTGCGCGAAGTGTTGTCGTTGATGATTGCCCAGCGCCGGCCGTCCCATTACTTGTCCAAGGGCCAGGCGGAACTGGCGAACCTGACCGACAGCCATATCCGCCTGCTGGAGCAGAACCGTGTACTCGACCCGGCCCTGGCCAAGGCCGCCCTGGCCAGCAAAGTCAGTTACCGCGACTGGCAGCAGCAACCGACGCTGCAACCGATCGAAACCAACAAAGGCATCAGCATGGCCCGCAGCCGCCTGGCCGCCCTGCTCAACCGCCCACTGTACGACCTTGATCGCCTCGACCTGTCCGCCACCAGCACCTTGCAAAATGACCTGCAAACCCAGGCCACCGCCTACCTCAAGCAGCTGGCCGACCCCGTCTTCGCCGGGCAACTCGGCCTGCTCGGTCCGCGCCTGTTGACGCCCGCCAGCACCGCGCAAGTGCGCTACAGCTTCACCCTGTATGAGATGACCGGCGACGGCGCGCGGGTGCGCGTGCAGACCGACAACACCGACCAGCCTTTCGATATCAACGAGAGCAGCAAGCTGGAACTGGGCTCCACCGCCAAGCTGCGCGTGCTCACCACCTACCTGCAAATCATCAGCGAACTGCACGAGCGCTATGCCGGCCAGGCACCGGCTGCGCTGAAAAAAGTCGATGTCGCCGAGCAGGATCGGCTGTCGCGCTGGGCCTTGGATTACCTCGCGCAAACCCCTGACCGGAGCCTGCCGAAGATGCTCGACGCGGCGCTCGACCGGCAGTATTCCGCCAGCCCCGCCGAGAGCTTTTTTACCGGCGGCGGCCTGCATCGCTTCCACAACTTTCGCAACGAAGACAACGGCCGCAGTCCCAGCTTGCGCGACGCCCTGCGCGAGTCGATCAACCTGCCGTTCATTCGCCTGATGCGCGACCTGGTGCGCTACAGCACCTATCACGGTGACAACAACAGTGCCGAACTGCTCAAGGACGATAGCGACCCACGGCGCCAGGAATACCTGGCCCAGTTCGCCGACCGCGAGGGCACCACCTTCCTGTTGCGCTTCTGGAAGAAGTACCGCAACAAGGACACCCAGGCGCGGCTCGACACCTTCCTTGACGGCATGCGCCCTACGGCCATTCGCCTGGCCGCCGTGCACCGTTATCTGCTGCCCCAGGCCAACCAGGAGAGTTTCAACCGTTTTGTCCGGGCGCATCTGAACAGTCAAAAAACCTCGGAAAAACTCACCGACGACCGCCTGGCCAGGCTCTACACCGATTACGGCCCCGGCACCTATGACCTGCCGGACCAAGGCTATATCGCCAAGGTCCACCCGCTGGACCTGTGGCTGCTCGGCTACCTGTTGAACCACCCCGACGCCACCTTCACACAGGCCGTCGCCGCCAGCGAACATGAGCGCCAGGAAGTCTATGGCTGGCTGTTCAAGAGCCGGCACAAGAGCGCGCGGGACAGCCGCATCCGCACCATGCTGGAGGTCGAGGCGTTCCTGGATATTCACCAGCGCTGGCAGGCGGTCGGCTACCCGTTCGACCACCTGGTGCCGTCGCTGGCCACCGCCATCGGCAGTTCCGGCGACCGCCCGGCGGCCCTGGCGGAACTGGTCGGCACGATCCTCAACGACGGCGTGCGTAAGCCGACCCTGCGCATCGACAGCCTGCACTTTGCCGCCGACACGCCGTATGAAACCTGGTTGGTGAACAACCCCGACAAAGGCAAGCGGGTGATGCCCAGCGAAGTCGCCACGGCCTTGCGCGGCGCGTTGTCCCAGGTGGTAGATGCGGGCACGGCGAAACGCGTGTCCGGCAGCTTCAAGCTGGCCGACGGTACACCGCTGGCCATGGGCGGCAAGACCGGGACCGGCGACAACCGTATCGAGGCGATTGGCGCTGGTGGGCGGGTCCTCAGTTCCAAGGCGATCAACCGCACGGCAACCTTTGTGTTCTACATCGGCGAGCGGCATTTCGGCACCCTCACCGCTTTTGTCCCCGGCAGCGGCGCGCAGAATTTCACCTTTACTTCGGCGCTGCCGGTGCAGGTGCTCAAGGGCATGGCGCCAGTGCTGATGCCCTACCTGCAACCGGGCAGCCATACCTTGTGCACCCCCGCCGCAATGGCGGTCACCGAGGGCGGTAGCCGGCTGTTTTCGAGGTGACATTTGTTGAACGGAATGCCCGGTTATCCGGGCTGTTCGAGCCAGTATTCAAACTTATTCTCGGCCCCTGGCCTCAATAGACTGAAGCGCTTTCATGGCTCTTTTCAGGATCTGTTGCATGGCCGTCATTTCCCCTGTCCCGTTCGCCACCGCGTTTCAAGGTCGGCACTACCCGTTGCTCAACAACGCCTTGCCGCCATGGCTCAAAAGCACCTCCCTGGCACGCCTGCACGCTTTACGCGCCGTGGGGCTCAAAGAGCCGGCGCCGTACCCGCACGCCACGCCAGCCCAGCACGCCGGCCTCAAGCAGGCCGTTGCCGACCACTGGCACACCCTCAACACCCTGGACCAGCGCCTGCAGAAGCTCAATGACGTGTATGCCTATGCCGAGCAGGTTCTGGGCAGCGCCTTGCTGGCGGACTACGGTCCGATCGACGTGAGAAACACCTTCCTGCGCGTGTATGTCACAGCCAGCAGCGCCTGGTGGGTACATGATTTCAAGCAAGCCGTGACCAGCCGCACGGTGTCCCTGCTGGACGCGGCGCTGCACAACTTTGCCGCCACCGAACGTTTCGTCGACTATGCCTTCCTGTCCGCCGCCGATACCCGTGGCCAGCAACGCAGCTTGACGTTCAAACACAAGGCCAATGGCACCCCCCTCACCGCCGAGCGCTTCAAACAGCTGTGCCGTGGCCTGGACATCGGCCGCCATTACCGCGAGCACCTGAAGATCGTCATGGGTGTCTACACCCCCACGGTCGCCCGTGACGTGCACCGGCAAGTGGTCGATCAACACAAAGCCGCGTTGAAAGCCGCAACCCACCTGGCGCTGGTCAAGGGCGATATAACCCAGGATGCCTGCGACGCCGTACTGGGGCTGATCAATGGGAATCCCACACTGCGCCTCGACGGCCAAACCCTGGCCGCCCATACCCTGGACATGATGAACAGCCGGCTCACCGGCATTTTGCTGTTCTGCGCGACGCCGCCTTCGGCGGCGCGGGTGATCGCCTATGTGCCGGATGACCCCGAACATCCGCTCAAGCAATACCCGACGCCCATGGCCTTCATGACCGAAATCACCCGCCAGTTGCGGGATGCCGAGCGCTATCAGGTGTTCTTCAGCCGTTTTGTCGACCATGACCAGCGTGGCTATTTTTTCGCCAACCTCAATACCCGCCTCAGCCGGGTGCAGTGGCGCGCAAAAGCCCCGACCGACAGCCAGCCCACCTGGCAGGACACACCACTGGACAACCCTCACCTGCAATTTCATGTGCAACCTATAGCGGCTGACCACCCGAACCGCGCTGGCAACGACGGCGCAGATGACCTGTGGGACTACCGCTACCGTGTGCACCTGAACAAGGTGCTCAACGACGCCCAGGACATCGCCGTTTCTACCCTTCGCGCCGATACCCTTGCGCGCCAGGCCTGGTGGGACAACCTGGGAAAAATCCTCGGCGACCTCTTTAACGCTGCCCTGCAGGTACTCACGCCATTTGTGCCGGGGCTGGGGGAAGTGATGCTCGCCTACACCGCCTACCAGATTACCGACGAGGTGTTCGAAGGCGTGGTCGACTGGGCCCAGGGCCGGGGCGCGGAGGCGGCGGATCATTTGATCGGTGTGGCACAGGACTTTGTCCAGTTCGGCCTGTTCGCCGCCGGTACCACGTTGGCAGCGCCACTGCGCCTGAAACTGTCGGCGTTCGTCGAAGGGCTCAAGCCGGTGCAGAGTGCAGACGGACGTCAACGCCTGTGGAACCCAGACCTTGCACCCTATGTCGACGACCAGAGCACACTCGCCCCCGCGCAGCGGCTGATACACGAAGGCGCGCAGTATCAGGTGCAACACGAGCGCATCGTCCACCCACACCGCCCGCAGGCCTATCGGCCACAGCTGTATCGCCGGGCGAACGGGATTGTCGTGCATGAAGCCGACCAGCCCCAGGCCTGGGACAGCCGCACCTTGATGCGCCGCCTCGGGCCCAGGGTCGAGGCCTTCAGCGATCAGCAACTGGAACGCATACGCCGCACCAGTGGCTGCGATGACGACGTACTACGTGGCGCGTATCTGCAGGACCAGCCACTGCCACCGCTGCTCGCCGACACGCTCAACCGCTTCGAGGCCTACGCCAGCGCGCAGTTGGCCAGTGATCAGATCCGCATGGGCACGCCCCTGGACCCGGCTGCCGCCTGGTTCGAGCAAACCGTTACCGAACTTGAAGGCTGGCCACGGGACAAGGCCCTGGAAGTGTTCCTCAGCCCCAGCCTGAGCGGTGACTCCCACCGCTATGGCAAGCTCGACGCCGCCCCGGCAGACACCCTTAAGATGAGTGTGGCGCAGGTGATGTCCGGGCAGTTGCCGGAGCTCGTGCTGGGGTTCCTCGATGAGGCACAGGCCCGCCTGCTGCTCGGCGCCCAGGTGCCCAAGGCCGGGCGAGTGCAGCACCTGCGCGATCTACTGGCTACCTACGTCACGCGGCAAGCACCCGAGATCGGCCAGTACGCCCACTTTGTGCGTGAGCTGTCCGATGAACCGGGCATCCGCCTGCTGCGCGAACATTTCCCGCAGATGGACTCAAGCGTGGCACAGGTCCTGTTCGATAGCGCAGACGCCGCCGAGCGCAGCCTGATGCTGGACCACCGGCGCCTGCCTCTGCGCTTGAAAAACCTGGCCCGGGAACTGAATTTTGCCGCCGGCACCAGCCACGCCTACGAAGGCTTCTATTTCACCTGGCGCCAGAGCGCCGACAGCGAACGCATGCTGCTCAATACCCTGAAACGACACAGCGACTTCTTTGCCGACCTGCACCTGCAGATTCGCCAGCACACCGCCGACGGTCCATTTCGTTGCGAGGCTGGCCCCGCCAGTGCAGGCACCCGGCGCATCCTGGTGCGCAAAGACCAGCTGGGCTATGAAGTCCGCGACGCCCAACACCGCAAGTTGCATGGCCCCGACACCCTGTACGAAGCCCTGTTGCACGCCGCGCCCGCTGATAGCCGCCAGGCCGTCGGCCTCTCTCCCGGCCAGGGCGAAGGCCTGCGGCACTGGTTGCTGACCACCCTGGAACCGCTGGCCGAGCGCCGCACGGCCCTGGCCCAGACGCCGATCCGCAGCCATGCCGACATCGAGACGCTGACGCTGCTCGGCGCGCCCATGCCGGGACGCACCCCCACGCGGGCCCCCATGAGTGAACACCGACTGATTCTGAACGCCTTGAAAACGGTGTTTACGCACCAGAGCGAAGCGCACATCCAGGCGTTTATGGAGAAAGTCGGCAGCGAGCACCTCAGCGTCCGCGTCAACCAACTGATCGTCGAGCATTACCGCCTGGACGCTGACCTGGCGCACTGGTCGCGCCAAGCCGGCCACTATCCGCCGGACAGGGAGCTTGAGCTGCGCCTGTTCATTCGCGGCAAAATCCTTGAATGCTGGCAGGATCAGATCCGCGCCTATACCGCCCCCTCCGGCACGCGCCTGGACCTCAGCGGCATCACCCTGCCCGATACACTGCCAACGCTGCGCGCCGACTTCAGCCATGTCACCGAGCTGAACCTGATCCAGACTCAGTTCAGCGCTGCCCACAGTGAATACCTGCAACACTTCCCGCAGCTGTCCACCCTGTATCTGGCGGATAACCCGCTGTCTCGCCTGCCGGAAGCAATCCGCGAAATGCGCCACCTGGAAGACCTCGACCTGGCCAGGTGTCCGCTGGATTTACAGGAGGTGGATGTCACCCGCCTGAAAAACCTGCGCTACCTACGGCGCCTGAAGCTCAACAACACCCGCAGCCGCATGGCCCCGGATATCGGGCGCATGCGCGACCTGGTTCACCTGGACCTCAGCCATAGCCCTATCACGCAATGGCCCGATGGGCTGTTCGAGGTGGCGAGGTCCTCACGGTTTTTCCTCAACCTGCAGGGCACCGCCATTACGCACCTGCCCGACGTGGCGCTGGGCAGTGCCGAGGCCCGACTTGTTGCTACGACCTACCTCAATCGCGCAGCACTCGACGCCCTGCAGCGTGAACGTTTCAAGGCCTATCGCGCGTCAGTCGGGCTGGACCCCGAGCGCACCTACGAACCCCGGGGCGACAGCACGCCGTGGCTGGATTACCTGTCGCCGCCAGGGCAGGACGACGCCCGCAACGTCTGGGATGCGCTGGAGCACGAACACGGCTCCCAGGGGTTGTTCGAGGTGATCAAGGCCCTGGAAATGCCGGAGCGGTTCCAGACCGATGAAGACCGGCAGCGCTACAGCGCCAACCACCGCATGTTGACACAGCAGGTCTGGACCCTGTTGCAAGCGGCCGCCGTCGATACGCCGTTGCGCAAGCGGCTGTTTGAGATCGCGAGTTTCCCCAGCAATTGCCCGGATGCCGGCACGCAGATCTTCAACGAGCTGGGGGTCGAGGTGCTGCTCTACCAGATCGAACACCAGGCGCCGACGCCTGAGGTCCATGAGCGACAACTGGTCACCCTGGTCAAAGGGCGCGCGCGCCTGCAACAGCTCAACGATGTGATCCGGGCCGACGTTCAACAGCGCCTGGCGCCGGTGGCCCAGGGTGGCCAGGGCCTGCGGTTTCTCACCGAGGTCATCGACGGCGTGGCCGGCCAGGTGGATGAAGTGGAAATCTACCTGGCCTACCAGACCGCCCTCGCCGAGCGCCTGGACCTGCCGTGGATCGCCGAGCATATGCTCTACCGCAGCACGGCCGAGGTCAGTGACGCACAGATCGACGCGGCGTATGCCAAAGTACTGGAGCTTGGCGAGGGCGACGGCCTGGTCAACCGCATGCTGTTGGACCCCCACTGGAGCGCCTGGCTGCAACGTCGCTATGCCGGCCAATATGCCGAACACCAGCAGTGGCTCAGGACTCAACACGAGCGCCTGTTCGACCTGCTGGAGTTGGGCGAACAGTGGCCGCAGGTGCCCGATACAACGTCGCTGCAAACCCAGGTCGATGCCCTGGCCAGCGAGCTGGGCATGACGGCACTGGACCCCGCCGACCCGGCTGCATTCCAGGCCGCCTGCGAAAAACGCGAGGAAGAACTGGGCGACGTCGCCCAGGCATGGATGCGTGAACGCACCCACGCGGCGCTGATGGCGGCGCACGAGTTACGCAATCGCTCTAACCGCTGATCTCGATGGTCTTCTCGGAGGTGCCTTCCACCAGGAAAAACCGATAGATCCGCCCGGCCTGTTTTTCAAAGCTGAAGACCCGGCCGGGGAAGATATGGTTCTTGGTGGTGGGCGCGCAGGCGGTGCGGTCATTCACCGCACAATCCTTGAACTCATCCACCACCACCACGGTGTTGCCGGCATTGCGCAAGGTGTAGGTGCGGCCGCCGTTCTCGACACGGGTATCGAAGCGACTGTCCGTAGGCCGCACGAAGAACACTGTGCCGTAGCCCGCCATCACTTGCACGCCGCCCGCCAGGGTGTTTTCGTAGGCCTGGCGGTCTTCATCGCTCAGCCCGAACCCGTCGTCTTTCTCGGGCGCCACCGGCAGGTAGCGCACGCGGAAGTAGCGCTCGCGATCCCGCTCGCCGATGAACACCAGGCGTGTGCTCTGCATGCCGTCTGCCGGCACGATGAGGCGCGCCGGGCTGGCGACCAGGCCGTTGCGCACGCTGCCGTCGGATTCGACCCTGAGCGGCACTTCCTCATAGCTGCCGTCCGGTTTATAGAGCATCTCGCTGACGTTGACCTTGACGAAGGCGGTCTGGGTGCCGCCGTTGAAGATGCGTTTGAGGTAGGTACTTTTATCGCCGCGCAAATAGTCGTAGAAGTCACCGACGTTGATGTTCGGCCCGGCGTGGGCATTCAGGGAACACAGCAGCAAACCCAGGGTTGCACATAGAAACTTCATCACCACTCCTCGAAAAACCATCACGGCCGCACCGCATCGAACAGCAACTCGACGCTGCCGTAGTACTCACCTGGGGTAAACCCCTCCGCCGGCTCCACCGCCGAGATATCCAGCAGCACGCGCTTGCCCTGGCTGGCCTCGGCCTGGGGCACTACCAGGGTGTCATCCAGGCCCAGCACCTGGCCGTTGAAGGTCACATTCAAGTCGATGTAGGTGCGCCCGCCATTGAACAGGGTCGGCAGCGCGCCCAACCGTGCGTTGATGCCACCCGCCGAACTCTTCACGTCAAAGTGTTCGCGCACCGGTCGCAGGCGTCCCGGCACCAGGTCCCAGACCATCTGCTGTTCACGTTCCAGGAACCCGGGGTTGATCGGCAGCACATAAAAATCGTGGGTGGGGATGGTCACCGACACGTCAAATACGTGCTCTTCACGGATCGCCAAAGCCTGGGTACTGAGCAACGTGAGCACCATCAACAGCAACGCCGCCGACCTGACTTTGCACCTTCTGCACGTACGGTATGCGCGTGCCTGGGTTATTTCACTGACCATCAGCCTTTGACCTCATAGGGTTTTTTCTCGCTGCCCTCGATCAGGGTAAAGCGATAGGTCCGCCCGGCCTGCCTGGTAAAACCGAAGGCACGACCCGGCAAAATGTGATGCTTGGTCACCGGTCGGCAGTCCTGGCTATCGCCGCTGGCGCAGTCCTTGAACTCATCGACCACCACCACGCTGTTGCCGTCGTTATGCAGCCCGTACTCAATGGGTTGCTCATCGACGCGAGTGGCAAACCGCGTGACCTTGGGCCGCACGAAAAACACCGTGCCAAACCCGGCCAACACCGTGACCCCGGCCGACAGGCGGGTCTTGTAGGCGTCGCGCTCCTCCTGGGACACGGCAAACTCATCGTCCTGCTCCGGCATCACCGGCACGAAACGCACGCGGAAGTAGCGCTCTTTTTCCCGGTCGCCGAGGTACAGCAAGCGCGTGCCCTGCACGCCGTTGGCCGGCACGATAAGGCGTGACGGCGTGGCCATCAGGCCATCGCGGGCACCGGTCTGGGCATCGCTCTGGAGCTCGACTTCCGCGGAACCGCCCTCGCTGTCGTAGAGGATTTCCATCACCGCAACCTTGATAAAGGCCGTGCTGTCACCACTGTTGAACACCCGTTTCAGGTAGGTACTTTTATCGGCGTCCAGGTAGTCATAAAACACCCCGACATTGATATTCGGAGCCGCCGGTACCGACTGCGGCAACCAGCACAGCGCACACAGCGCCAACACATGTTTCATTGCCATAAGCCTCATCTAGAGATCCGAATCCCAAATCACCGAAACCTGGCCCGCGTACGTGCTGCCGCCGCGCTCGACCATCTGGTCGGCGTATTGCTTCTGGACCTCGAAGTGCAAGGTGCCGGGTCGTCGGTTGACATAAAACCCAGGCTGAAACTGCTCGGTACCGGCGCCACTCACCAGCAGCGGCTGACGAATCACGGCGCCCCCGTCTTCACGGTTCAGGCCATGGGGCAGGCTGACGCTGACATCCACCGGCACTTCGTGGCCATCGGTGGTGTTGCGCAGGGCGCAGGTGTCACCGATGACGCGCTCGCAGGCCATCTGCATCTTGAAACGCGATGAAGCGGAGATGTTGAAGGTCTGGTCACGGAACAGCCGAGCGGGCTTGCGGCCCTGGTTCAGCCAGGCTTGCCAGCCACCCTGGGGCACCAGCTCGATTCGGTTGCCACCGGGCGGCACTTCTACCTTCAGGTCATGCTCCACGCTCAAGGTGAAGTTGAGGGTGAGGGCGTTTTTCGAGGGCATCATGATGTCGCCAAAATCGTAATCGCCGCCCGGGCCCATGCTGTAGGTGATGCTGCCGGTGTACAGCCCACTGGACATGCCCAACGGGTTGGGCGTGCGCAGCTCGTAGGCGTACTCCATGGTGTTGACGCTCATCCTGAGCAGATCCTGGGACGGTTTCCGGCTGCAAGGGCCAGCACCTTCAGGCGTCAGCCAGAAGTACGAAGCAGACGCGGTACCTGCTGCAAGGTGGTTGGTACTTTGGCAAGGTGAAGGCGCAGACCGCCATTGCGTTGACCAGCCGACCCCTGGCTGCGCCCACGCCGACACGCCAGGCGGTCGAGGGATCGACCAAAACCCGCCGATGCCGGCGATCCGCACCTGAACGATCTCGGTTTCCTGGGTGGCGGTATGCGTTACGGCCAAATCACGCCAATCGGACGGCACCTTGACCATGAAGCCGTGGCGCTCCTGCTCATGATTGGCAATGATCGGCGCATTGCTGGCAATCCTTAGGGTCTCGTCCCGCAGGCTGAAAATACCCAACGCCTTGCAGCGTGCCGGAATATGCGCGGCACAAATCGAACTGATCGGCGTGGTGTTCTCGAACTTGTTCACCATAGGGTTGCTGGGGTCCGGCCTGAAGCGCGCAGTGATGTCCTCGTCAGCCCAAGCCGCGAAAGAACACAGGAGCATGGCCGTGCCCGTGGTGTGCAAAAGAAAGCTTTTCATAACCTTGGGTTTTCTCGTCATCATGCTCAACCGGCAATCTGTTCAGTGGCGGTGGACTCGGCCAACGTGTCCGGCGTGCAGCGCAGGTCGCCGATCATCAATACGTTGTTTTCACTGCGAGCCTTGGAAGGGTCGAGCCGGAACTGGCAGAGCAACTGGTTATTGCGGCGCACTTCCAGAGTCGGCGAACGGGCGTTCATTTCCAGCGAGAAGAACCCGTCGACCTCGCTCACCCCACGGGTGGCGTGATTGATCACATGCAGGCCCTTGAGCGGTTTGCCCTGGGGGTCGACCAGGCGGCCGAGCACGGTGACGGTTTGCATCACGCTGATCTTGCGGTACTCCACCCCGCCCTTGTTCAGGTGGTAACGCGTGCGTGGCGGCTGGATCGAGGCCGACGGCGCATGGTTGCCTTCGAAGTCGAAACTCACCGAGCTGCCCTTGTAGGCGGTGATCGGGATGAAGTTGCGACCGGGGCGCAAGGCGGTGCTGCCGCCACTCATGTCGTCGGCGCGCAGGGCGATGTCGTCGACATCGGTCTCCACGTCCACGATCAGCCCGGAGCCGTTGCCGTGGTACTGGCTGGTCATCACCATCTTTTGCTGGCCGACGGCAACCGTGCTGTCCAGGTTCAGGCCGCCGCTCAAGTCGTTGTTGAACGAGGAGCGCTGCAGGTAACCGTCGCCGTTGACATACTCGTTTTCAAAACTGGCCATGCCGGACAAACCGATGCCGTAGGTGTCGGTGGTTGTCGTGGCGGACACGCTTTGCAGCAGGTGGTCCTGCAGGTCCTTGCGGTACGTCAGCGAGGCGTTGTTGTCCCGGGTGCCGTCGCGGGAAGTCCGTGTGCCGATGCTGGCGGACCATTGCTCGCCCGGCGCGCCGAGGGCCAGGCTGATGCTCAGGTCGACCCCGCGATTGCGCTGGTCGCCCGTGGCGGCGCTGGCGGGCCGGTCAAACACCGAAAAGCGCCAGTTGGCGTCGTTGCCAAACAGGTGGGTACGTTCGGTCCAGCCCAGGTCCAGGCCGACACCTTCGCTGTTGCCCTCGCTGTAGAACAGCCGGCTATTGATGGATCGCAGGCTACTCAGACGATGGTTGACCGAAATCGACGAGTTGCTGGTCTGGCCGATAAACACGTCGCGCTGACGAATGCGCGTGCCATCGGGCAGGGTTTCGTAGGTGTTTCGGGTGTCGAGCCAACTGCGGGTGTGGTTGAACACCACGCTGCCCAGGCCGTAGTTGTAAAGGCCATTGAAGTCGAGGCCGGTGCCGTACTTTTCTGTCCAGTAGACGTTGGCATACAGGCTGGCCTGGTCGGCAAGGGTCCAGTCGAGCGAGGTGCCGTACTGCATGTTGTCCTTGACCTGACGCCCGGACACACCCAGCACCACACGGGGGTGCGCCAGGTAATTGAGGGAGACGCCGGCAGTCGGGCTGCCGCTGCTCTGCTCGTCGAAGTTGCTCAGCAGCTTACTTTCCTGGCCGGCGAACAGGTTGTAGCGCCAGCGCTCGTCGTGGTTGCGCCAGTTGTTGGGCTTGTACACCAACTCCTGGGTGGTGCTGGTGATCTGGCCGTCTTCCACCAGCCGCACTTCCACCTCATAGATGCCACCAGGCAGGGGCCGAGTGTCGAGGCTGTGCAAGCCGCTGCCGACCGGCTGCGTGTTGATCAGCAGGCCATTGCGATAAATCTCCACCGACGCCTGACGGCTGGCGGTGACGTAGATCGGGTAGACCGCAGGCTTGGCGTTGCTGATCACCAGGCTATCGGAACTGCCGTACATCACACCGACGGCGGTGTCCGGGCTGGCACCGAACGTGCGCAGTTGGCGTGTCAGGCCTTCGGCATTGGGTGTGAAGTACCCCAGGCGCAGGAAGTTGCCTTCCAGCTCACGCTGGGTGTAGAGCGCGTACACCGCGTGGTTGAGGTCATCATCATCGGGGCCGCCAAGGCGCGAGAACTGCATGTTCAGCGTCTGGCTCCACAGGCCCAGGCTACTGCTGGCGTCGACGCCGAAGCGCCCGCCCAGGTCCTGGCCTTCACCGCCGCTGAGGTTCAACTGGTTGCGCACGATCAGGCCGGTGCTGCCGCCGGTGGGCAGGAAGTAATAACGCTGCTCCTGGGTATCACGCTCGGCGTTTTCGGTGAGCAGGGACACCGTGGAGTTTTCCAGGTTGTAGTGCACGGCCATGAGCCCGGAGGGGCAATTGCTGGCGCAGGCACCGAGGGCCACGCCCTGTTTCAGGTAATCGGCCCAGTGGTCGCGCTCTTCGTCCTTGATGACGCTGCCTTCATGGTCGGTAAAGTCGAGCAGGGTCAGGCGGTCGTCACGCGTCAGGACAATCATCGCCTCGGAGACAAACTCCTGGTCCAGTTCAACCCTGACCGCCAGGGGGACATCAAAAAAGTGCTCTTCAAAGTCCGCCGGCAATCCCTTGGCCTGGGAAAGCAAACTACGAGGTGTCGTGCCATCGGCGGTACCTGCCGCCAGCGCGCCCGCACAAAACAACAAGGCAAGCGCTGCCGCGATGGAAGTCATCGGGAACATGAACGGAATACTCTGATTTCGGACTTCAAACGCAAAACCGGTCGACCGACAGCGACTGCCTGTCGACCGGTATCGCTACCCAACAATAAGCCGGTGCTTATCAGGCCTTACTGCGTTACGCGTGGCACGTGGTCGAACACGATGGTGTAGTTGGTGGTGAACAGCCCGGACACACCATCCGCAGGTTTGGCGGCAGCCACGACCAGGTCAGCCTGAGTGCCTGGCGTGGTGCTTGCGTCATCGGCCACTTCCAGTGGCGAGCCGGTCAGGACCACACCGTTGAAGGTGTTGGTCAGTGCGATCGCAGAGGTGCCGTTGGTCAACGAAGCAGGACCGCCTTCGATGTACGCGTGGATCGAACCGTCAGTGTTTTTCAGGTCGTAGGTGGCGCGCAGCGAACTCAGTTCACCGGTGACGGGGTTGTAGTTCATGGTTTCATCGCGACCGAAGTTGGGATCACGTGGCAGTACATGGAACTGCTTGGTAGGAATCGTCGCCTTGATGTTGATGACGCTGCTGGCTTCACCGGCAGCGAAAACGCTGGACGAGCCGATGGCCAAAGCAACGAGTGGCAGGACGAAAGCGGTCTTTTTAAGCATTTGTTAGTACCTGTGGTGACATCAAACGTTAGTTGAGAAAACTGATTTCTCGCGGCGCAGCAACCGAATAAATCGGTCTTGCGAAGCAGGTAAATAGTCCCTCGAAAAAACTTCTAAAGATGCCGGCACTTTCGCGCTAACTCGTAATTAAACACGACAAATCAATAAAGAAAAAAACTATAAAAATCAAAAATATGAGTATTAACTGTCGTCCCTTTATTACATGCCAAAACTCACCGTACTACTTATATATATCACTCATCTGTAGGAGATAAGCCACAAGATAGATATTATCGGGCTATTCCCGGCCATTAGAGCAACTACTCCAATTAACCAGCTTATTGCGTATTCACGAATTTGCCATTTACCACTCGCTATCTGCTGATAAACCCAGACCCTGTTCGGGTGTCACGTGGCCCTTGCGCAGCCGGATTTTCCTGTCGCTACCGTTCGTCAGACGGTTTTGCAACCACAGTAAGATATATCTTAAGTTGTATCTAAATCAGACAGGAGAACACGACAATGAGAGAACCTCATCACCACCGAGACCACGGTGACCACCCCGACGGCTTTGAAAAACGCCCCGGCCGCGAACGCGGTGGCCGTGGTCCGCGCGTCTTTGCACCGGGTGACCTGAAATTGCTGCTGCCGGCGCTGATCGCCGAACAGCCTTGCCACGGCTACGACCTGATCCGCCGCATTGAAACCCTGTTCGACGGTGCCTACAGCCCAAGCCCAGGGGTGATCTACCCGACGTTGACCTTTCTGGAAGAAAGCGAATTGATCGCCGGCGACGCCGAAGGTGGAAAAAAACGCTACACAATCACCGACGCCGGTCGTCTCTTATTAAGCGAGCAGGCGGTGGCCCTCGACGGTATTCGCCTGCGCATGGACGTGAGCAAACGCTCGCTGCGCGGCCACGATCGCCCAGCGGAAATTCACGAGGCCGTGCACAACCTGCGCCATGCCTTGCATTCGCACCACGGGCGCTGGAGCCCGGAAGAAATCGTTCGTGTCGCGGCGCTGCTCAACGGCACCGCCCAAGCCATTGCCGACGGGAAAGCTCAATGAATACCCAAGCCATCCACCGCGTGACCCACGAAATCAAACGCCGCCGTCTCAACGTACTGCGGGTCGTCGATATCACCCCGCGCATGCGCCGCATCACCTTGGGCGGGCCGGAACTGGCGGGGTTTATCAGCCTGGGCAGTGACGATCACATCAAGCTGCTGTTCCCGCAGAACGCCGCCGAACAGGCAGCCCTGGAGAGCCCGACCTTCAGCATCAAGGGTGACGGCCCGCAGCCGGCCATGCGCGACTACACGCCACGCCGTTATGACCTGAGCACCGGGGAGCTGGACATCGACTTCGTGCTGCACGGCGACGGCCCCGCCTCCACCTGGGCCGGCCAGGCCAAGGTCGGCCAGCACCTTTACATCGGCGGGCCACGCGGCTCGATGATCGTGCCGGACATCTTCGACAGCTACCTGCTGATCGGTGACGAAACCGCCCTGCCGGCCATCGGCCGCCGCCTGGAAGAACTGCCAGCCGGGCGCAAAGTATTGGCGGTGATTGAGATCGAAAATGCGGCGGAACGACAAACGCTGAACAGTGCCGCCGATGTGGAGGTGATCTGGGTGGTGCGCAGTCAGGACGACCTGCTCGACAGCGTGAAAAACCTCACGCTGCCGAGTGGCTCGCTGTACTGCTTTGTCGCCACCGAAACCAAGCTGTCGCGCCAGGTCCGCCGGGTGCTGCTGGACACGCATAAGGTCAATGAGGAGTTCCTCAAGGCCGTGGGCTACTGGCGTGCGGACGGCAACGAAGAGGAGTAAGCCTCACGTTACGGGTGTGTCATGGCACCCCCATAACGAGGACTCCGCTGCCGCTGATGGCTCCGGCAGCAGGTAGGGAGCCTGCTCGCCGAACAAGGGAAAACGTCACATCGTCGCCCCCCACGCTGTTGGTAATTTGGGTCAAGAATGAACCATTGACATGAACCGCACTTGCACCACGAACAAGGGCCGTCCCCACGTCCGGGTTGGTCATTCGCAGCAGACGCGTGTCGAACGAAGAGGCGGTGCCTTTGTAAGTGATGGTGATCGGTGTAGTAATCCCGCCGTCCGGGCATGAATAAGTGAGCCGGCGGTTGCTGCGGATGGTCGTGGTCAGCGGATCGGTACCTATTGCTCTTTGGTGCACATTGCCGAAGTTGATCTCGATCGGGTTGTTATTGTTGATCGTGCAGGTGGACGGGGAGATGGTGAAGGTGTTGGCGGCCGTATAAGTGACAGTGAGTTGCGGCCGAGTGGCGTCGTAATTGTTCGAGCTGGTGAGACGCAATAGACCGAGGTTGTCCCCTATTCGAACGTCGATCGGCGTAGCCGGGTAGTTACGCAACAGGATATAGGGGGTGATATTGATCGGGTAAGCAGCCATGTTGTTCGGAATAGTGGCTATCCGAATACTCGTCGGAACAGGGGTGTTATAGAAAGCGCCGTTAATACGTAATCCCGTGCCTTGAGTGCTGAACTTGGGGCCGGGAGTCCAGGGGGCGCCTGCGACGCTGCCCGTGGTCCAGTAGTCCTCACGCGAAGATGGACCTCCATCTGGGGTAAATCGACATTCCAGCCTTGCCCCTTCCATAAAAACCCTCGTGCGGTCTGCGCTCAGGGTGACCGTGACCGGCACAACCAGATTGGGATTACCATTGACCCAGGGCCCGCCATTCACTCGGCAATCAACCGCCTGCGCGGTCGTACCTACACCCAGCATGACGAGAGTCACGATGGCTACATACAGTCGTTTCATTTTTTATATCTCGTTGCTGCCCTCCCTGGCACTGCGCAGCGAATATCGGCCTGCGTTCTGACGCCGTCCAGAAGAGCGTTGAAGTTTGTCCGAGGCCGTGGCGGCCTATGAGTTACGATTCACAGCACTACGGATAGTCCAGCGTAAACGTAGAGGTCACCCTGTAAGCACCGTGGCCTATGGTTTGTTCCCTGAGGGCATCCGGCTCCCCCTGCACATAGGCTTTGAGCTCAATGACATTGCTGCCATTGGCCAAAACCTGTTCGTCGCTGACTTTGTTCACGGGCAATGGCTTGTTACTCAGCGTCTCCAGACCGAGCCCGATACCCGAGGCACCATTGCCGCTATCCAGCGCGAACAATCCGGGCAGCGCCCGGTTTTCCACACCGCCGAAGGTGATGGTCACCGTGTTGCCGATGGTGGTGTCGCAGTCTTCCAGATGCAGCTTGAAGCCTTTGCCCACAGAGCGCGTGTTGATGTAGAGGTGCTTGCTGGTCAGGTCCCAGAGCTCCAAGGTGATTGCCTCGTCGCCAGGCCTGATGTTGCAGGCCTGCTCAACCAGGTTGCCCTTGAAATTCAGGTTGTCCGTCGCAGACGCCTCGGGTATCAGGCTGAAGGCTGGCACCCAGGCCAGCACGGCGCACAGCCACCTGGGATGAACACTCTCATGTCCCATGGATTCAACTCCTACTGGTATTCGGCCAACAGCGTGGCCACCGCTGTAAACCTTGCGGGGGCCAGCGTTGCACCCGGCTGTTTGACCGGTACGACTTCCAACATCGGCGGTGACGACACGGTTATGTCCAGTGGCGTATTGAGTCGAAACGGCAGGCTATTCTGGAGTATTCGAATGCCCAGGCCAGGCGCGCTGGTTTGCACAGCCGAGCCGTCGAACGTCGTGGGTGTGCCGTTGACACTCAACTTCAGCACCCACGGGAGCGTGGCGCTACCACAGTTGATGGTGTAGCCGAGCCCTCGACGGTATCTCACACCATCGACTCGCTTTACGCCGACATCCCCGAAATCGACTTCGATCTTGTTCCCCGCATTGATCGTGCAGGGCGGCGGCTCGTTGAGTGTCCCGCTGAACGTCAAGTTGGCCGAAGCAGCGCTGCTCAGGCCGATCGAACACAAGGCGAGCAAGGCTCGCTGCTGCCAGCATGTCATTGCGCGCTCCTCATCATTGGTAATCGACCACAAGCGTGGCGGCGGCATCAAATGCGCCCCCGAGCAGGATGCTGCCCGCGCGCTTGACCGGCACTGCCTGCACGACGGGGAAGTTGGGATAGGTAAAATTCACGGCCGCATTAAGCGGCCAATCCGCACCGTTAACGAACAGTTTCACCCCAAGATTCGGGTTGCGGGTCGAGAGTACGCGCGCATCAAACGAGGCCCCCGTGCCCCTGAGTTCAAGTCTCATGGCGTTGCTGAAAGGGGCATCACAGGTGACGGTATAAGGCACGTTGCGACGATAGTTGACACCGTCCACCCGTGACGTCAGAAGGTCGTTGCCAAAGGGCACATTGAGCGTACTCCCGCCGTTAATGATGCACGGCGGAGGTGCGATGATGACCGCGCGGATGATCAGGTTGGTGTCGGCCTGCACACCCAGGCTGACGACCCACAGCAGGACTCCCCCAATAAGAATGGCCCGCGAGCCGACTGCCTTCGTCATTACATTGCCCTCACTCATAACTGAGCCTGAAATCCACTACGGCCCGAAAGGCCCCACTGGTCAACGGCGCGGAGGTGCGCGTGGGTTGAACATTCCAGGTCTGGAGACTGCCGCCCTCGGTCAAAAACAACGGTTCGCCCCGGGAGCCCAGTTGCACGTCCCGGCCCAGGGCGTCGGTCAAACGCAGCCCCATCCCGGTGATGCCTTGCACTTTGACCAACCGTGGATCATCGGCATCGGCAGGCGCGAGAAACGTGACCGACAGCACCGGTTCATGGGAACTCCATGCCAGGTTCCCCGTACGCTCACTGAGGATACTGCCGGCGGTGCGCTGGCAATCCTGGAAGCGCAGTTGAAATGCCCTTGATGGCGCCTGATCGCCAGGTCGTAGCAGTTGGCTGGCCGACACGGCGCCCAGGTCAATCGTTTGATGGCGCGATGTCATCTCCAGGCTGCAAGGCGATTCATGCATGGACCCGTTAACGTTCAACCGCCCTCGTTGACCATCGATGCCTTCGTCATCCTCGGCGCCCACCCGCGCCGCCAAGGCCAATAACGCGCAACCCAAGACTTTCACGGTGTGCGATTTCATGACGTTCTCCCGCAGCAGACGCTACTCATTAGGCGATGAGACTTGCGCGTTCACGGTGCAGGTTTCGCCACTGCAGGTGAAGGCCAGGAACGGGCGTCCACCGTAATCGTTCACGTAGGCCAAATAGGGCGCCTGGCCAAGTGCCTTGGCCGTTGGTCCCAAAGCCTGCGTGCCCTTGGGCGGGATCATCACCGGTTCAAAGCCCGCCACGGTTTTGCCGTCTTTGCTGCTGCGCGCGTCCACCAGGGACACGTAGTAAGGCGTGGGGTTATTCACCTGGTAACGGTCGCCTTGCCGGGTGAGGGTCAGCTTTTCCTGCCAAGGATGGGACAAGTCCTGCTGGCTGGGCATGATGGCTTGCGGACGGTAGAACAATTTGATGCGGGTCTGCAGCGCAATTTGCAGAGTGTTGGATTTGTCGCTGCGCGGCGGAATTTCCCGCAGGTTGAAGTAGTAAACGGTCTCGCGATCCTGGGGCAAGGATTTGACCGCCGGCAATGCCTGAACTTTCACCTGGCTTTGCTTACCGGGCTCCAAGCGCTGAACCGGCGGCAGCACGATCAAGGGCGAGGTGATTTTGTTGCCCTGCTCATCCTCGATCCACCCCTGGGCCAGGTACGGCAACTGGGTGTTGTTATTGGTGATGTTCACGCTGGTGGCATCCTTGCCACCCTCAAAGATCACACGGGTACGGTCCAGGCCAACCGCAGCATCGGCGGTCGGGGTCAGGCCTGTTGCCAGCAGCGCGAAGACCAGGAATTTAGGGCGCGTATTGAGCATCATGAGGCGGGGTTCTCCGTATCGGTACGCTTCCCGGTCAGCGATGCTGGCTCGGGTGAGGATTGATCAGTGGCTACACTCTGGCAGCGCAGTTGCAGGGCATCGGTCAAGCTGTCGGCTGGTAAAACCATAGGGAGCGTGAGCAGGCATTGTTCGAGGCCCCCCCAACTGACGATCATCTGCTCGCCGGCCTGGATGCCACTCAGGTAAACAGCACCGCCGTCGTTCACAATCCCGGTGTCCTGCTGTTTTATGTTCTTCACCGTCGCGCCGAAGGGCGGTGAACTGCCATCCGGCAGGCGCAGCACGGCCATGGCCTTTTCACCGGCAATCACTTCCAGCGATCGATAACCAATGGCCCCTTCGGTGAGTGTCAGTTGCGTCACCGACTGCGTGGCTTCGACGTTGCTCGGCAAGCTCTCCAGGTCAACACTGGCGGCCGTGCGCTGGTAGCTGCTGATATCGGAGATCACCGCCTTGCCGAAGGTGTTGGTGCGGGTCGACACGCCGTAACCCCGCACAGGCACGTCGGGTACCCCGCCGGAATCGATCATCAGACGGGTTCCGCCAACGGCATTGGTTCGGTGCAGGGCTGCACCGTAGGGCGTGAGTGTGCCGCCACCGCGTATAGACGCACTGAGGGTTCTGCCATTGCCTTGTTGTGTGCTGGCGCTGAGATCGATGTCAGCCTGGTCGCCAATATGGCTCAGGTAACCGCTGGTAGAACTGTCGCTTGCACTGAGCTGGTAGCTATTGCGTTCATCAAGGCGGTCACTGTAACGCGTGGCATAGCTCTCTTTGCCCGAGGTCCTGCTGCCATCCAGCGACAGGGTGCCGCTGCGCCCCAACGGCAGGCTGACCGTCAACGCCATTCCGCTATCCTTGTAGGCGTATTCCTGACTGCGGTACATGTTCAGGGACAGGCTCATGTTCCTGACTGTCCCCAGATTAAAGTAGCGCGACATGGACAGGTTCCAGCGCTGAGTGTCCGGGCGCCCCCAATACGTCTGTTTGTTGTAACTGGCGTAGACGGTCGCCCCAAGGTCACGAAACTGTTTATTGAGCGTCACCGTGTACAGTGACTTGCTGTCGCCAATCGGTTTCCAGCCCTCGATGTACTCTACGTTTTCGATCCCGCCGAGCTCGCCGTTCAACCCGTAATGGCTGGCGTCCAGGTACTCACTCATGCTCAAGTAGTTTTTCTCGGAAAACCGGTAACCGGCAAACGTCACCTGGCTGTCGTACTGCTCGAAGTGCTTGGAGTATTGAAGGCGGTAGGATTTGCCCGAGAGCGTCTGATTCCAAACGCTGGCGTGGGACTGAGTGACATCCAGCGATACGGCTCCGAACGCCAACAGGTCACGACCGGCACCGACAGACAACGCACGGTAGTTGTTATCGGTGATAGCGCCGCCAAACAGCGACCAGCCATTGCTGACACCCCAGGAGAACTCACCGGTACCGAAAAAATTGCCATCGGCGCCGTATTGAAGATCGGAGGGCCGCCCCACCGCCAGCTTGTAACGAACCTGGCCAGGGCGCGTCAGGTAGGGAATGCCTGCCGTATCGATCTGGAAGGTGTGTACCGAACCATCCTGCTCTTCCACCCGCACATCCAGGGTACCGCTCACGGCGTCATTGAGGTCCTGAATACGATACGGGCCTGCAGCGACCAGCGTTTCATACAGCACGCGGCCCTTCTGGCTGATAACTACCCGGGCGTTTGTCTTGGCGACTCCCACCACTTCCGGGGCATAACCACGCAAGTTGGGTGGCAGCTGGCTTGCATCCGAAATGAGTGCGGCACCGGTATAGCGGAAGCTGTCAAACAGGTCCGAATACAGATAGTCCTCTCCCACCGTCAGGCGCGCCTTCAGTGCAGGCACTGCGCGATAAGCGTAGTAACGACTCCACTCCAGTTGTTGTGGGTCCCCGTACCCACTGTCGAGGCCTTTTTCGACACGCCCCTGCCAGTCCGCCCTCAGGCGCCAGGCCCCGGCATTCGCCCCCAGGGTGCCGTTACCAGTTAAGTTGTTACGGGTGCCGTCATTCTTTTGGTAGCTGGACTGCACCGTCATGTTGTAATCGATCAGCAACCCCGGCACGCCCTCATCCCAGCGGGAAGGCGGATCCCAATTGATGGCGCTGTATTCAAGGTAGGCCTGGGGCACGCTGATGTTCAGCGTGGAGGTGGCCAGATCGCCACTGACCTCCATGCCCGGCAAGCTTTCTATATCCAGGCAGTCACCGCCTTTCCACCACTTGAGTTCGGCAGCGCCCGACACTTTGAGCCCCAGCAAGTCCACAAGGGCCGGCGACAAACAGGCCTGGCTGCCTTTGGGATCATTATCGGGGGGATAGAAAGCCACCGATTGCTCCGCCATCGCCTGATTATTGATCTGCACAACCATCGAGTAAGTGCCAGGCAGAATAAAACCGCGGCGGGCAAACTGAGACAAGTCAATATTAGTCCGATCACTTAGATCAAGAACGTCTGTATTAAACTCAATATCCCCGGCAGCCAAAGCAGTGCTCGGCAACAATATCAACCCACTAAAAAAGTTTGAGCGCAGCGTATTCTTGACCTTCGCCGTATTCAACATGCAAGCAACCCATCAAAGTTCAGAAATATTCCAACTTGAATCGCACGGCGGCACGGTGCGCTCCGGCCACTATGGGCAATCCGTTGCCAACAAAATGAAGCGTGAAGTGAAGCGTCATGTCGCCTTCCGCCAATGGATGCGGCGTCATCGGCTGGCCGGGAATACTCAATTGGCCAACGGAATCTTCGATATTGAGAGCAACACCTTGGGAGCCACCAAACACCGCAAAAGAGCGACCACCTCTGTCGGAGGGGCCGTCAAACGTCACCCGAAGGTGCTGCCAGTCGGGCAGCGTTACCCCGGGGCGTAACGGATCGGTGCGACTCAATGTGCAATTGACCAGGCGCAACTGGAAGGATTGGTCGCCTCCCCTGGCGCGTCGTAAAAACCGGCCGATGGGCTCAGGGTCCATATCGATGGTTTGATCGACGCTGACCAACTCCAGCCCGCAGGCCGAATCAACGACCTCTCCTCCCAGCGTGACGAGCCCATCCCCTTGCGCAAGCTCCTGGGCAATCACCCAAGGGCTGACGCACATCGCCAAAGAAGAGGTGATAGCGAGACTTATGAATGTTTTCACCTATGCCTCCACCCGCCTCCCCCGCCACGCTGGGTGGCGGGGGAAAAAGCTTACTGATAAGCCAAGGTGAAATTGGTCACCGCGCTGAAATCACCCGGCACGATGTCGCCCGTAGCAGCGCCTTGCACATAGGCACCGAACTCCAGCGTGTTATCACCGGTGGCAATGATCTGCGGCGTGGTAGGCACACCCAACCGAACGGGTTGACTGCCATGGGTCATCATGATGCCGACGTTGCCCGCGCTACCGACGGTGCCCAGCGCACCCGGCACAACGCCGGATGGCGCCCCGGTGAAGGTCGTGGTCACAGTGTTATCGGTGAGTCCGGCCAGATCGCAACCTTCGAGTTCAATCAGCAAGCGCCGAGGCTCGGACTTCCCTCCCGCCTGCAACTGATGCTTGGCGATCGCGCCAAGGGGAATGGTTTGATCGACGGAGTCAGGCTTGATGGAGCAGGCGCCGGAATGGACCGAACCCAAAAAGGTGACCGTTCCATCCGCCGCCTGAGCAACAGACATAGACCCTACCAACAACCCGATGGATAACAGCGCAGTGTTCATTTTGGCTTTCATGTATAGAGGCTCACATAGTAATAAACGTCATTAAGTCATTCCGTCGCCTTAGCGCGCAGAACGCCCTATCTTTTTTCCAATTACTTGCATTGCAACTCTGCTCATTTGATGAGGCCTGGTGATTATCCAGTGCAAACCTCAGAAGCCAAGTCGGCCAGTTCATTTAATTACGTAGCCTGAGAACGCCAAGACTTATAAGAAAATTATGGCAATTTGCCAAAACTTTAGATTCATCTGTAAGAATTGGATTACATGAAGTTTAATTATGCAGAGCCATGGGTAAATATAACTGTAAGAACAGGACTACATCACCTTAAAGATCAACACTTCTATGTGGAAAGATTAACTAATGAGTTGAAGCGTTCGAGAGGAAGCGCACAACCGCTCGACGAGACGGTGCTCGCCCAGGAGCGGTGAGGAAGGATGAATCAGCAGCGGGGCTTGATGAGCTTATCCAGTCCCACCACGGCCAGTGCAACCAGCACAAACCCCGCCAGAATGCCTCCGGCATTCACAAACACCTGTGGATAACCGAGGGTGCCGACATCAATGAACGGGTATTGATATTGCCCGAGCAAATCCCCGCGCAGCAGCACATAGGCGAAGTAGATGAGCGGATAAATCACCCACGCGCCAATGTGCTTGAGGCGCAGGCTGCCCTTGGGTACAGACCAGCACCAGTAGATGACAAACAACACCGGCATCACGTCGTGCAGCAATTCGTCGGCGATCCATTGAAAGCCCTCGGGCTGCCACAAATGCCGCAGCAACAGGCTGTAGGCCAGGCCCACCACCACAATGCTCACGGCAATCCCACTGCTGACACTGGGCGCGAGAAAGAACCGCCTGGCGGCGCAGTCCCGACGGATCAGCGCGTAGCTGAGCACCACGGCTGCCAGGGTATTGGTCAGCACTGTGAAGAAACTGAAGAAGTTGATCAGCCCGCCCAGCAGGCTGGCGCCGGCTTCCCAGCGCGAATAGAAAATCAGGTACTGCTGAATCGCCAAGCCCACCCAACCGGCCAGCGCCGCTGCTGCCACATACCGCTTCATGGGGTCAATCCAGCGGGCGTTTGGTGCGCATCAACTTCACGTACAAGCCTTCGACCTTCTCCCGCGCCCAAGGGGTCTTGCGCAGGAACGTCAGGCTCGACTTGATGCTCGGGTCGCTCTTGAAGCAGCGGACATCAATGCGCTCGGCAAGGCCTTCCCATTCGTAATGTTCCACCAGGGTGGTGAGGACGTGTTGCAGGGTCACGCCGTGGAGAGGGTCGTCGCTTGTCGCGGTCATGCCGGGCCTATGAAAAAAGTGCTCACGAAGGTGCACACCTTATCACTCCGCCCTCGCAGGTAAAAAAAGTTCCCGCTTTCAGCGAAAAAGATATGTTATATTGTAACTATAAATCTCAAATCTTTTCGTCGTTTTGCCAAGGAATGTCCGATGTCCCTATCCTCCCTATGGCGCTTGTCCCCGCTTGCTGCCGCGCTGTTGATCTGCTCCGAAGCCCAGGCCCTGGAACTGCAACCCCAAGTGATTACCGGCAACCCGCTGGGCAGCGAACAACTCGCTTCGCCAACCACCGTGCTGGAAGGCGATGACCTGACCCTGCAACAAAAAGGCAGCCTCGGCGAAACCCTGAACAAGCAACCGGGCGTGTCGTCTTCGTACTTTGGCCCGGGCGCCAGCCGGCCGATCATCCGTGGCCAGGATGGCGACCGCATTCGCATCCTGCGCAATGGCGTGGGCGCGCTGGATGCGTCGTCGCTGTCCTACGACCACGCGGTGCCGCTGGACCCGGTTAACGTGGAACGCATTGAAATCGTGCGCGGCCCAGCGGCGCTGCTGTACGGCGGCAGCGCCATCGGCGGCGTGGTCAACACCTTCGACAATCGCATCCCCACCGAAGCCATCGAAGGCATCCACGGCGCAGGTGAATTGCGCTACGGCGGTGCCGACACCACACGCAGCAGCGCCGGCAAGCTGGAAGCCGGCAACGGCACCTTCGCCTTGCACCTGGATGCCAATGCGCGGGAATTCAACGACCTGAAAATCCCCGGCCAGGCCCGCAGTCGTCACGCCCCGGAAAGTGATGACACCCCCGGCAAGAACGGCCGCCTGGGCAACAGCGACGGGCGCCAGGACGGCGGTGCGGTGGGCGGTTCCTACACCTGGGATGACGGTTACGCCGGGCTGTCCTACAGCAACTACGACAGCAACTATGGCTCCCCCGCCGAACAGGCTGTACGCATCCGCATGCAGCAGGATCACTACGCGTTTGCCTCCGAAATCCGCAACCTGCAAGGTCCGTTTACGTCGGTGAAAGTCGACGCGGGCTACACCGACTACGAGCACCGCGAGATCGAAGGCGGCGAGACCGGCACGATCTTCAAGAACAAGGGCTACGAGGCCCGCGTCGAAGCGCGGCACCAACCTATCGGCCCGTTCGACGGCGTGGTCGGTGCTCAGGTCACCCGCAACGAATTCTCGGCCCTCGGTGAAGAGGCCTTCGTGCCGCAGACCGACACCAACGCCGGCGCGCTGTTTATCCTCGAAGAAATGCAAGCCACCGAACGCCTGAAACTCAGCCTCGGCGGACGCCTGGAACACACCAGCGTCGACCCCGACGCCAAGGGCAACCAACGCTTCGCCGGCGCCGACAAGGGTAACGACTTCACCGCTGGCAGCCTGTCATCGGGCGCGGTCTACACCCTCACGCCGATCTGGTCCGTGGCCGCGACCCTGGGTTACACCGAGCGCGCCCCGACCTTCTATGAGCTGTACGCCAACGGCGCCCACGTCGCCACCGGCACCTATGAGCTGGGCGACGCTAACCTGAAGAAAGAGAAAGCCGTGTCCAGCGACCTGGCCCTGCGCTTTGACAACGGCACCCACAAGGGCAGCTTCGGTGTGTTCTACAGCCGCTTCTCCAATTACATCGGCTTGCTCGGCACCGGTCGTACGTTGAACGACGAAGGTGAAGAAGACGCAGGCGGCATCCCCGAGTACGAGTATTCCGGTGTGCGCGCCCGTTTCGCCGGCTTCGAGGCCCAGGATCACTGGAAGCTGGGGGAAGGCGCCTACGGCAAGTTCGCGTTGGAGCTGTCGGGCGATTACACCCGCGCCACCAACCTGGACACCGGCGAAGCCTTGCCGCGCATTGCCCCGCTGCGCTTGAACAGCGGCCTGCTGTGGGAGCTGGACCGCTGGCAAGCGCGTATCGACATCGAACACGCTGCCGGGCAAGGGCGTGTGCCGGATAACGAAAGCGGTACCGACGGCTACACCACCTTGGGCGCAAGCGCCGGGTATCGCTTCAATGTCGGCGGCAGCCAGTGGCTGGCGTTTGTGAATGGCGAAAACCTCACCAACCAGACCGTGCGCTACGCCAGCTCGATTCTGCGCGATATCGCCCCGGCACCCGGGCGCAGTGTGCAATTGGGCATCCGCACCACGTTCTAAAAACCACTGAAAGCCCCAGTGGTAGGGGGCTTGCTCCGATGGCGAAGTGTCAGCCGCTACATTCACCCCTGACACACCGCAATCGGGAGCAAGCCCCCTACCCCCTTATTTGGCAGCGACGATCTGTCACTGTTACCAAATCTGAAATGATGCATCTTGCGATTCGTGCTTTCTCTTGGTGCGCCAGCGCTTTATCCTTGTCCGCAATAACCTGAAACGTTTCACTCCCCGGCTGACCCCATTTTGCTGACTATTCCTACCTACCAAGACAGCGCTGTCTTACACCGAGCTGCGCCTGGGAATAAATCGCCCGCCTGTGGATAACGCCGCTCTCCCCAGAAAAACCTAATTCACGCTGAACCAAGCCCGTGCCGAATCGTCATCTACAGTGAAGAAACACGGGGATACATAATTCCAACGTAACGGAGAAACACAACTATGAGCACTGACGGTGCTTCACGTCCTAGCCGCCTGCTGCCCAGGCTGCTAGGCGTCTTGCTGCTGATCATGGGCCTGGCCTTGCTGGCCGGTGGTATCAAGCTGAGCATGCTCGGCGGGTCGCTGTATTACCTGCTGGCCGGTATCGGCATCACCCTCACAGGCCTGCTGCTGCTGGCCACCCGCCGCGCCGCGCTGGGCCTGTACGCACTGGTGCTGTTCGCCAGCACCGTGTGGGCCCTGTGGGAAGTCGGCCTGGATTGGTGGCAGTTGGTGCCGCGCCTGGCGCTGCTGTTCGCCTTGGGCATCGTCATGCTGCTCCCGTGGTTTCGCCGGCCGTTGCTGCGCGGCCAACCTGCCCCGTTGGGCACCGGCGCGCTGAGCTTGGCCGTGGTGCTGGCCGGCGCTGCTGCCGTTGCCAGCCAATTCACCAACCCCGGCGAGATCAAAGGCCAACTGGACCGCGACGCGGTACCGGGCATGGCCAGCGCTGCTCCGTCCCAGGCGGATGGCGATTGGAATTCCTATGGCCGTTCGGCCTACGGTGATCGTTACTCGCCACTGGCGCAGATCACCCCGGAAAACGCCCACAAGCTGGTACCGGCGTGGACCTATCGCACCGGCGACATCCCCGGTCCGAACGACCCGGGTGAAACCACCGCAGAAAACACCCCGCTGAAAGTCAACGGCATGCTCTACGTGTGCACGCCGCACAGCCAGGTGATCGCGCTGGACCCGGACACCGGCAAGGAAATCTGGCGCTTCGATCCGAAGATCAGCAGCCAGGGTGCCGAGAACTTCAAGGGTTGGGCACACATGACCTGCCGTGGCGTGTCGTATCACGATGACGCCGCCTACGCTTCCGAGCAGAGCCCGACCGGCAGCGCCAGCCCGGCTGCCGCGCCAAACGCCTGCCCGAAACGCATCTTCGTACCGACCGCCGACACCCGCCTGATCGCCCTGAATGCCGACACCGGCAAGATGTGCGAAGACTTCGGTGACAAAGGCCAGGTCGACCTGCGTGCCAATATCGGCAGCTTCGCCCCCGGCGGTTACTACTCCACGTCGCCACCGGCCGTGACCAAAAACCTGGTGGTGATCGGCGGCCACGTCACCGACAACGTCTCCACCGACGAGCCTAGTGGCGTAATTCGCGCGTTCGACGTGCACACCGGCAAGCTGGTGTGGAACTGGGACAGCGGCAACCCGAACGACACCACCCCGTTGGCCGAAGGCAAGACCTACACCCGCAACTCGCCGAACATGTGGTCCATGTTCGCCGTGGATGAAAAACTCGGCATGCTCTACCTGCCGATGGGCAACCAGATGCCCGACCAGTACGGCGGCGACCGTACCGAAGACTCGGAAAAATACAGCGCCGGCCTGACCGCCCTGGACATCGACAGCGGCCACGTGAAGTGGACCTTCCAGTTCACTCACCATGACTTGTGGGACATGGACGTGGGCGGCCAGCCGTCGCTGATCGACATCAAGACCGAAGCCGGCGTGAAGCAGGCCGTGATGGCCTCGACCAAGCAAGGCAGCATCTACGTACTCGACCGCGCCACCGGCCAACCGGTCGTGCCGATCCACGAAGTGGCCGTGCCGCAAGGCGCTGTCGCCGGCGACCACACCTCGCCGACCCAACCGAAGTCCGACCTGAACTTCATGCCGCCGCCGCTCAAAGAGCGTGACATGTGGGGCGTGACGCCGTTTGACCAGATGCTGTGCCGCATCGATTTCAAATCCATGCGCTACGACGGGGCTTTCACCCCGCCATCGCTGCAAGGTTCGATCGTTTACCCAGGTAACTTCGGCGTGTTCGACTGGGGTGGCATTTCCGTCGACCCGGTACGCCAGATCGCGTTTGTGAACCCTAGCTACATGGCGTTCAAATCCAAGCTGATCCCGGCTGCCGACATCGCCAAGCAAGGCCCACGGGTCAGCGAAACCGAAGGCGTGCAGCCGAACAAAGGCGCGCCGTACGGCGTGATCCTCGAAGCCATGCTGTCGCCAATGGGCCTGCCGTGCCAGGCGCCAGCCTGGGGTTATGTAGCGGCGGTCGACCTGACCACCCACAAAACCATCTGGATGCACAAGAACGGCACCGTGCGTGACAGCTCGCCGGTTCCGATCCCCCTGAGCATGGGCGTCCCTAGCCTGGGCGGCACCTTCACCACGGCCGGTGGCGTGTCCTTCCTCAGCGGCACCCTTGACCAGTACCTGCGTGCCTACGACGTGAAAAACGGCAAGCAACTGTGGGAAGGCCGCCTGCCAGCCGGCGCGCAAACCACACCGATGACCTACACCGGCAAGGACGGCAAGCAGTACGTGCTGGTCATGGCCGGTGGTCATGGTTCCCTGGGGACCAAGCAGGGTGACTACGTGATGGCGTTCAAACTGCCGGATTAAGCGTTACCGGCGGCAAAACAAAGGCGGCTACCCTCACAGGTAGCCGCCTTTTTCATAACCAACACAGATCAAAATGTGGGAGGGGCTTGCCTCCCGGCATTCATCAAACTAGTGTTCGATCACCTCACCGCGCATCACTGCCAACCGGGCAATCAACCGATTCTGCACCGGCACCGCGATCCCCTCGCTGTCCATCGCCTTGATCAAATCCTCCACCAGTGCATTGAAATCACTGCGGCTCACATGCTGCCCCTTGTGACTCTCGGCCATGCTGTCGCCGGTGTAGGTGCACGGCCCGCCCGCTTCCACACAGAACTGTTCGATCAACTTGTTGCGCAGGCGCTGGATATCGATGCGCCGAAAACGATCAACAATGCGTTCATCGCGGGCGATGTTGAGCAGCATGCCTTCGACGATGCGGGTGATGCCGGGCATGGCGCCGAGGTCGCGGTACAGGCTGTCGTCCTTGGGCGGTTGCTGGGCGCAGGCGCTGAGCAGCAACGCCAAAATCACGGGTAACAGACGCATCAGAAGCTCCCCTGCACAGACAAGTAGGTGCCGTTCTGGTTATCCAACGTGGCAATCTCCCCGAGGCGCGCGTAGGCCAGCACGAAGGACACATGCTTGTTGGGAAAGTAGCCGACGAACAGATCGGCCCAATCGCTTTCGCCGGCAAACGAGAGGTTATCGGGCTTCTCGCGGTACTCCACACCCACCGCCCAGCGCGGGTTGAGCAGCAGTGCCACGGAGCCTTCCTTGAGCAGGCTGCGGCTGTCACGGCGGTCGCCGCCAAAACCGAGCAGGCCGGTTTCATTGGCGCGGCTGTAGCGCAGACTGGTGTTGACCAGCACGTTGTAGCCAAACGCCGCGCCCATGAACAGGCGGCTGGCGGCCAGGTAGCCTTCGACATCGCTGTCGCGCTTGGCACCTACCAGGCGGGGGATGTCGAAGTTGGTCTGATGCTTGTACTCAAGGCCCAACGAAACCTGGGGCAAGCGGTCGTAGATCACATCGCCGAACAGCCGCAGCTTGAGCCCCAGCACGTCCTGGCCAAGATTGTCCTCGGGCAGGTTGAGCCTGTGCACCAAGGTGCCGAGGTCGAAGCGTTGGCGCGCGAAGGACAGTTCGACCCGGTTGTCATAGGCCAGCGCCAGGCCGGCCACGTCAAGCCGATAGTCCGGCAGGTTGACCGTGGTGGCGAAGGCCGTGGCCCCCCATTCGTGCTGTTCGCCATAGCCGGCCAGCACCGCCCACGGCGTGATGCCACCACCCGCGGTACCTTCGATACTGCTGGCACCGCCAGTGGCGATCAGTCGACCGTTATCGGCCAGGGTCGTTTGCACGGTCAGGGCGGTCAGGCAGCCGATCAATAGAGAAACACGCACGTCAGCCACTCAATGAACCAGGGAAGTTTGCACGCTGAGGGGCAAGGCCACCCAGGCTTCGAAAGCGTCGGCACTCAAGGGCCGACTGATCAGGTAACCCTGGGCCGTGTCGCACTGCCAGCGTTCCAGCAACCGCAGGCTGTGGGCGTATTCGACGCCTTCGGCGACGACCTTGAGGCCCAGGTTGTGGCTCATCTCGATAGTGGAACGCACGATCACCGCGTCTTCACTGGTTTCATCGAGGTTACGCACAAAGGATTGGTCGATCTTCAATTCCTGCACCGGCAAGCGCTTGAGGTGCGCCAGCGACGAGTAGCCCGTACCAAAGTCATCCACCGACAGAGAAATGCCACATTCGCGCAGTAGGTGCAGGACCTTGAGGGCTTTTTCCGGCTCGCGCATGACCGCGCTCTCGGTGATCTCGAATACCAGTTGTTCCGCCGGCAAGCCATAGCGACGCAGCAACGCCGAAACTCGGTGGGCCAGCTCATCGCCGAGCAAGTCATCCGCCGAGATGTTCAACGACAACTGCAGATACAGGCCGCGCCGGTTCCACTCGCACAACTGGCGAATGCCCTCCTCGATCACCCACTGGGTCAGCAAGCGAATGCTGCCGGAGCGTTCGGCCAGGGGGATGAATTCTGCCGGCGAGACCAGGCCGAACTGCGGGTGCTGCCAGCGCAACAGGGCTTCGGCCTGGCGCACGTGGCCTTGGCGAAGGTCCAGCTTGGGCTGGTAATGCAGCAGCAGTTGGCCCTGGCTGGGCGCGTGGCGCAGGTCACGGATCAAGGTGATTTGCCGCCGATGCGCAAGATCGCGGCCTTGCTCATAGATGTGCAAACGGCCGGGCATTTGCGCGGCGTCTTTCATCGCAATCGCCGCGCGCTCCAACAGGGTCTGGGCGCTGTCGCCATCGGCCGGGTAGGCGGCGATACCCAGACGGCAGTCCAGCGCCAGGTCATGGCCGTTGACGCGCTGGGGCCGCAGCAACAGTTGTTGCAGCTTGTCGGCCAGCCCCACCGCTTCCTGGCTGCCCGCGCCTTCGAGCAGCAGCAGGAATTCATCGGCAATCAAGTGCGCCAGGGTATCGCCGGGGCGCAAGGTGACTTGCAGACGATTACTCACCGTGAGCAGCAATTGGTCCACGGCGTCCGGCCCGGCGGTTTCGCTGGCGGCGCGCAGGTTATCGATGCCCAGGTAAATCAATGCCATCGGCCGTTGCAGGGCAATCGCACTGCTCAGGCGCTCCATGGCCAACGCGCGGTTCGGCAGGCCGGTCAGGCGATCGTGCAGGGCGCTGTGCGCCAGCTGTTGCTCACGCTCGGCGATGCCGCTCTGCATGGCGTTGACCGCCAGCGCCAGGCGCCCCAGCTCATCGCTGCGCTTGAGCAGCACCGGGGTCTGGTAATCACCCTGGCCGATGCGCTCGGCCGCCAGCGCCAGCGCCTGGACCGGCCGCGACACGCTGCGGGCCAGCAGCAAGGCACCGATCAGCGAAGCGATCAATGCCACCAACGCAATGCCGAGGATCTTTTCGTCCAGTGGCATAAAGGCTTGCATCGCCGCGTCCAGAGGGCTTTGCAGCAAGGCCAGGACTTTGCCGTTCTCATCGCTGGCCAACACCAGGGACTGGCTGAGGAACCGGCGCGCAAGGTGGTCGGTGGTGGACACGCCATGGCGCGTCGAATCGACCTGTATCAACTCGATAACGCTGTCATGCAGCCCTTGCGGCTGGGTGCTGACCAACTCGCCAGGACGGTCATGATCGATCGCAAGGAACGACACTTCCAGGTTGCTCAACGAGCGCAATTCCTCGGCAAACGCGGCGTCCATGCTGAACCCCATCACCACCCGCGCAATCGGCAATGGCGCCAGCACCGAGGCTTCTACCAGCAGGTGCGGCTTGCCTTGCAGCGGCACGATCAGCGTGGCCTGGCGATTGCGCCGGGCTTCGCGCAGCGCCTGGTCGTAGCGGAAAGTCGAGCCTTCGGGCACTTCGTCGAGGGTGCTGGCGAGGACCTTGCCGTCCATGCCCAACAGGATCATGTCGCTGGCGTTGATACGCTTGCCGTGGTTGAGCAGCACCGAGCGCATCGTCGCCGAATCGCCACTGGCCACCGCATCGCGAAAACCGAAGTCGGCGGCCAGCAGTTGCACGCCATCGGCCAGGCGCCGACCGCGCAGGTCGAGCAAGCGTTCAAACACCCGCGAGCCTACGTCCAACTGGGCCAGGGCCTGGCTGCGCACCGCCGAACTGGTCGCGACCTTGACGCTGAAATACACCGCGCCGATCACCACCAGCGAGAGCAGGATCAGCACGCAGGCGACGCGCGCCTGAAAGCTACTGCGCAGTTTCACGGGCAGCTCGATTGAAGGCGTCCCCAAACGCGCTCGGCGTGGGCGTCGGTGGCAGATCCGCCGAAGGGGGCTGCAGGCTCAGCACCACAGGGTGACTCAAGCCGGCCGCCGGCACATGCAGGATGCCGCCATCCAGGGGCTGCATATCCGCCAGTTGCGGGTGCCACAGGGTGGCGTGGTAATCGCCGGGCGGCAGTTGCTCCAGGCGCACTCGGCCCTGGGCATCGCTGACGCCGAAGCGGGGGTCATCGGTAACGTAGATGTAGCCGAGCATCCAGTCATGGATATTGCAGCCCAGTACCACCACCCCGGGTTTGTCGAACAGCAGCGGCGCGGCGGGTGTGCCTTCGTACAGGCGCAGTTCAAAGCGCTTGGCGGTGGAGAAGGAGTAGACCTGATGGCGAATATTGTCGCTGTTGGGAAAGCGCACTTGGGTGCCGGTGTGCACCGCCAGCACATGGGGGGCGAAGCGCTGGCCGCGCTGGTCCATATCGGCCTTGGGTGCCCACGTGGGTTGGCCTGCGGGCCCCTGCAAGGTCACAACCGCATCCGCGACCGGACTGCCATCGGCCTGATGCATCAACACCTCAAGCGTCGCTGCCGAGGCCGGGAAAGCCAGCGCCAGCAACACTGCGACAGGCGAAAACAGGTGAGCAAGTGAGGCCATGGGGGATCCGGAAAAAAGCGGCCAGCCTTGGCAGAAAGATAAAACCAATGACGGTATGATGCCGCAAACAAGGCAAAATGCCATCACCCAATGCAACGCTCGGCACCGCCGCTGGTCGGTAAAAACCTATGCAATCGGTCAGGCTCTGTAGAGCTTATCGACCACGCTCGCAAAAGCTGTAGTCCATAGGCGAGGTTTCTAGACCAATTGCCGCTCGCGCCGCATCCACATCTCGAACGCCATGGCATTCAGCGGCCGGCTGATCAGGTAGCCCTGGGCGGTGTCGCAGTTCCATAGCTTGAGCAGCTTGAGACTGGGCTCGAACTCCACGCCTTCGGCCACCACCTTGAGCCCCAGGTTATGGCTCATTTCGATGGTCGAACGCACGATGACGCCGTCGCCACTGGTGCTGTCGAGGTTGCGCACGAACGACTGGTCGATCTTCAACTCCTGCACCGGCAGGCGCTGCAGTTGCGCCAACGACGAGTAGCCGGTGCCGAAGTCATCCACTGACAGGCTGATGCCGCAACTGCGCAGTTGCTCGAGCACGCTCAAGGCCTGCTGCGGGTTGTGCATGATCGCGCTTTCGGTGATCTCGAAAATCAGTTGCTGGGCCGCCACGCCGTACTGCATCAGCAGGGTGGTGACGCGAATCGCCAGGTCATCATCGGCCAGGTCATCCACCGAGATGTTCACCGACAACTGAATGTGCAGGCCGCGCTGTGCCCACTCGCCGACCTGGCGGATGGCTTCTTCGATCACCCACAGGGTCAGGCCGCCCATGCTGCCGGTGCGTTCGGCCAGGGGGATGAACTCGGCGGGCGACACCAGCCCCAGCGTCGGATGCTGCCAGCGCAGCAAGGCTTCGGCCTGGCGCACATGGCCGTGCTTGAGGTCGAGCTTGGGCTGGTAGCACAGGTACAACTCGCCTTCGACGGCAGCGCGGCGCAAGTCGCGGATCAGGCTGATCTGGCGCTGGTGGGCGAGGTCGCGGTCCTGCTGGTAGATCTGCAGGTAACCCGGCAGCGTCGTCGCATCGTGGCGGGCGATAGCGGCGCGGTTGATCAACTCTTCCACCTGCTGGCCATCGGCGGGGTAAGCGGCGATACCGATGCTGACTTCATGGCGCACCTCGTCGTTGCCGATGCGCTGGGGTTCGGTGAGCAACGCATAGAGGCGGTCGGCGCGGGCCACGGCGCGGTCGATCTCGATATTCTCCAGCAACAGCAGAAACTCACTGCCGGCAATGCGCGCCGCCGTGTCGCTGGCCAGCAGGCTCATGGACAGGCAACGGCTGGCTTCGCGGAGCATTTCCTCGACGCCCTCGGGACCGAAGCCCTCGTTGATCAAGCGGTAGTTCTCGATGCCCAGGTAGAGCAACACCACCGGCCGCCGCGCGCTGATCGCACTGCCCAGGCGTTCCATGGCCAACGCGCGATTGGGCAGGCCGGTGAGCGGATCATGCAGGGCGTTATGGGCCAGTTGCCGCTCGCGCACGGCGATACCGCTTTGCATGGCATTGAAGGCGCGGGCCAGCAGGCCGAACTCATCGTGGCTGCGCACCCGCACCGGCGTGCGGTAATCACCGGCACCGATGCGCCCCGCCGCTTCCACCAACGCATTGAGCGGGCGCGATACCCGTCGCGCCAGGAACAACGCACCGGCCAACGACACCAGCAGCATCGCCAGGGCAATCCCAAGGAACTGCCGGTCCAGCGGCGCAAAGGATTCCAGCGCGTGGTCCAGCGAGGTTTGCAACAGCACGCGCACTTCATTGCCGTCACCAGTGTTGGCCAGTGGCAACACTTGGCTGAGCACGCGCTGGCCGTAGAACCGGTGGATCCGTGGCTCGGGGTCGATCGGCCCCTGGTGCAGCAGGTTGAGGATGTCGGCCTGATACGCATCGGGCAGGGTGCTGAAGAGCGCGCCGGGCCTGCCGTTTTGTACACTGAGGAATGACACCTCCAGGTTGCTCATGGAGCGCAGTTCATTGGCAAACAGCGTGTCCATGGGAAAGCCCATCACCACCCGCGCGATGGGCAGCGGGTCGAGCACTTCGTCCTGCACCAGCAAGTAAGGACGAGCGTCCATGGCCACGATCAACATCTGCAAGCCACTGCGCCGCGCGTGGCGCAGGGCGTCGTCATAGGGGAAGAACTGGCCGCGAGTGAGGACAGGCAAGGTGCTGACCATGACCTTGCCATCCAGGCCGAGCACAAACACTTCACTGGTCCCCATGCCGGCACCGTGGCGACGCAGGGCGGCGCGGATCGCCGCGTCCTTGCCCTCGGCCACCGCCTGCTTGAACGGGCCGTCGACGGTCAGCCAGTCCAGGCCGTATTGCAGGCGGCGCCCGCGCAGCTCCAACAGGCGTTCGAACACCTGGCTACCGGTTTGCAGTTGCACTTGTGCCTGGTTTTCCACCGCACGGGTGGTGGCGCTCTTCACGGCGAAATAGGTGGCGGCGACCACCACCAGCAGCAACAGCGCCAACACCCCGGCAATGCGGGTTTGAAACGTATGGCGCCACGTCATGGCAGTGCCCTCTGGCAGCGTTCGCCTCTCTCTGCCGCCGCGTCCCTTAGTCATGTGCATTCCTTGCGCCCAGACCCGCCGTCAAAAAAACATCCATTTTCAATGGAAATTTTGTTTTAGCAGATTAGCTGGGACAAAGCAGAAGCGCACCGAATAAAACCGGGGATTTTACTGTCATTTTATTGGCGACAACCGACTGACCCTACCAGGCCGGTCAAAGAACACGGGCGCGCATGAAGTCCCCCCAGCGCCGCACCAGGTAGTTGTGTTCATCCATCACCGAGTTCCACACCGCGATATGCCCCATGCGCTGCTCATAGGAGCCGCCATCGCGTACTTCGCCGATATCGATCAACGGCAACCCATCACTGCCGAGCAACTCCTCCCGTGCAGGCTTGCCGGCGTACCAGTAATCCCATTCGGCACTGCTCAGATGATCACGGCTGCGTGCCGGGTTGCCGATGTAGTAACCCTGGCGCGCCATCACCGCGCCCGGCCAGCCGGACAACCACCAATTGAGGTAGGCGTACGCCGCATCCAGCACCGGGCCCTGGGCATGGCGCGACAACGACAAGCCGCCGAACCAGGCGCGATAGCCTTCGCGGGGCACCGCCAGGCGGTATTTCACCCCGGCGCGGTGCAGGCGCATCAGGGTCGGTGACCATAGGCTCTGGATGTCGATACTCGGGCTGAGCATCAGTTGCGCAGCCTCTTCATCGTCGGACCAGAATGCGGCGAAATGCCCTTCCTTCTGTTTGCGCACCAGAATGTCGGCAAGCACATCGATCTCTTCGATGCTCATATTGCCGATGTCCTTGAAGCTGGCCAGCCCCGCGCCCTGCACGGCCAGCGCCGCATCCAGGGCGCCGATGGCGGCATCGCTTTGCAGCGCCGTGCGTGCGCGCCAGGCCGGGTCGAGCAGCCACCCCCAGCTTTCGTTACCGTGGCAAAACCCCTCGGGCAGGCGTTCGGGGCGGTAGGCGAAGCTGTCGGCATTGTGGGTCAGCGGCAGCATGCTGATGCGTTCGGTGACGGTGCTGCCGAGGCTGCCATCGTGCTGCACGAATAGGCGCTCGCTGGGCACGCTGCCGCTGCCCAGGCGGTCATTGGGCGACAGCCGCCCGCGCTTGGGCAAGTCGTTGATCTCGTGCCACAGCGCGATGCGCCGCGTGTCGATGGGCTGGATTGCCCGGGCCGGCCACACGAAGTCGACGTTATGAAACCATTGGTCGTAGAGGTCATAGCTGTCGGGCTGCATCACCGCAATGCGCTGGGCCTGTTCGACGTCGTGCACCTGGTACACCAGGCGAATCCCCAGTTCCTGTTCGGCGCGCACGCGCAGGCATTCGAGCAAGGTGACCGAGGTGCCGAGCACACGTAAGGTGATCATCCGGCGAACCGCCGTGAGAACACTTCAAAGGAACGCCGCAGCAGCGCAGGGTCGAGGCCACGCAGGATAAACACCAGGCGCGATTGCCGGTCGGTGCCTGGCCAGGCAGGCAGATGGACCGGGGCATGCAGGCAATGCTGCACGCCATGAATGACGATGGGGGCGTTACTGGCGTTCACGTTGAGCAGTCCTTTGACGCGAAGGATTCGTTCGCCGTGGCATCTTAACAGCATCGACAACCACACCCCGAAGCCGACCCAATCCAGCGGCTGGTCGAAAGTCATACTGCACACTTGGGCCGCCCCGTGGCTGGCGCTGGTGGTCTGGTGCAATTGCCAGCGGCTGACTTCCATGGCCGGCTCGGCACTGCGCAGGCCTTCACCGAGCAACAGTTGGTCGCCGCTGTGGATGGCGTGGGTATCGAGGATCGGCGTACCGGCGTTGAGCGCCTGCAAATGCATGCGCAGCGGTTCGCAGTCCCCCACCAGATCAGTCTTGCTCAACAGCAGGCGATCCGCCGCCGCGACCTGGGCCAGCCACTCGGGGTGCAGGCGTTCCTGCAGGGCGGCGTGGCTGGCGTCCACCAGGGTAATCACCAGGCCTATATGAAAACGCCCGCGCAGTTGCACGTCGTTGTTCAAGGTCGCGAGGATCGGCGCCGGATCAGCCAGGCCCGTAGTCTCGAGGATCACCCGTTTGAACGCGGGTATTTCACCACGTTCGCGGCGCTGCAGCAGGCCGAGCAGTGCGTCCTTGAGCTCGCCACGGATGGAGCAGCAGATGCAGCCGCTGGGCAGCAGCACGGTGTTCGGCGCGACTTCCTCCACCAGCAGATGGTCGATGCCGATATCGCCGAATTCGTTGATCAGCAACGCGGTGCCGCCCAGGCTTTCGCCTTGCAGCAGGCGCTGGAGCAAGGTGGTTTTGCCGCTGCCGAGAAAACCGGTGATCACATTTAGAGCAATGCTCATATTTACCTCCACGCCCTGTAGGAGCGAGCTTGCTCGCGAAAAACCCGAGAGCGCCGCGTACATCCAGACAACACGCGTTATCGTTGACGTCTTTCGCGAGCAAGCTCGCTCCTACAGTGGGGTGTTTTCCAGGTGGTCAAGTAGACGCGGGTCAAGGGGATCCAGCGGCCGGCCGAGCATGGTCTCGGCCGCCTGCCAGAGTTGATCCAGCCCGATCGCCAGTTCCTGTTTGCCGGTGGCGCCCAACAGCAGATAGGACGCGCCCTGGAAGTCTTCAACCTTGAGCCGGAACACCGCCAGCACCTGGTTGATCGCAGCGATACGGCGCAGGCGTTCGCGGCGCCTGGGCAGTTCATCGCCCAGGGGGTCGCTCCAGTGCAGGTCTTCGCCGAGCAATCCGCAGAGTCCGCACATGGCTACACCTCACTCATGGCATGACATCGCCGGAGTTCGGGCCCAGGGTCTGGCCGACAAACAGGTTACCGCCCGGCTCGCTGGCCAGCAGCACGGCGGTGGGCGCCACCTCGTCCGCGAGACCGAAGCGGCCCAAGGGCAGCTCGGCGGCCTTGGCGCGTTTCCAGTCGGTGCTGATACCGCCCACCAATGGCGTCTCGATCGGGCCGGGGGCGATGACGTTGACCAGCACGTTGTCCTTGGCCACTTCCAACGCCAGGGATTTGGTAAAACCGATCACCCCGGCCTTGGCGGCAGCGTAGTGGGTCAGTTCGGCGCCGCCCTTGATGCCCAGTTGCGAAGCCACGTTGATGATCCGTCCCCAGCGCTGCGCGAGCATATGCGGCAAGGCGCGCTGGCTGGCGACGAACACGCTGGTGAGGTCGACGCGCAGCATGTCGTTCCACATCTCGATGGACAGGTCGACGCAACGCGCCTGGGTGAGCATGCCGGCATTGTTGACCAGGATATCGATGCCGCCGAAGTGTTCGACGCAACGGTCGACACTGGCCTGGGCACCTTCCACCGTGCCCACATCGGCCACGCACTCGACCACTTCGGCGCCCAGGTTACGGCAGGTGATCGCGGTTTCGGCGAGGCTGGCGGCGTGGCGGTCGGCCAATAGCAGACGCGCGCCCTCAACGGCGTAGGCGCGGGCGATGGCGGCACCGATGCCGCTGCCGGCGCCGGTGATCACGGCGCGGCGTTTATCTAGTTGAGGCATATGAAAATCTCCTGAAGCAAACACAGTTCCAATGTGGGAGGGGCTTACCCCCTCCCACATTTAGTCAGGCCAGCGCACGGTGAGGCCGCCGTCGATGACGATGCTCTGCCCGGTCAGATAACTCGACGCCTCACTGGTCAGGAACTGCACCAGCGACGCCACTTCATCCGCGCGCCCTACCCGCCCCAGCGGGATCGCGCGCGCAGCTTTTGCCAAGCCTTCCGGGCCGAGGGAGTTCTTTGCATCCAGCGATTGCGGTGTTTCGATCAACCCCGGGATCACCGCATTGCAGCGAATGCCCAGGGGCGCCAGTTCCACCGCCAGCGAGCGGCACAACCCCGGCACACCGGCCTTGGCTGCGGCGTAGTGGCTGTGGTCCTGCCAGCCATACACGCCGCCGGCAATCGAAGAGATCGCCACCAGCGCGCCGCCTTCGTTCATATGCCGCGTCGCCGCGCGGAAGGTGCGCATCACCCCCGTCAGGTCGACATTGAGCATCTCGTTCCATCGCTCATCCGTCATTTCCAGCAGCGGCGCACGGCGCAGCAAACCGGCATTGGCTACCGCGTAATCCAGCCTGCCGAAATGCTGTACCGCCTGTTCGGCCAGAGCCTCCACCGAGGCGGTATCGCCCACGTCCAGCGGCAACATCAGGCACTCGCCCCCCGCCTCTTCCACCTGCGACACGGTGGTGCTCGGGTCATGGGGGTCGGCCGGGTAATACCCGCCCACCACCGCAACGCCACAACGTGCATAGGCCACGGCGAGGGCTTGGCCGATGCCACTGGCGGCGCCGGTAATCAAGGCAACTTTACGGCTCATCGAACTCTCCTTACTGAACGGTTTCCGGACGCACATGGCGTGCGGCAAACATCAGGGCACCGGACAAAAAGCACGGCAGCGCGCCGAACCACAGCGCGGCGGTCTGCCAGTCACTGCCGGCGGACAACACTTGGGTCGCCCCAAAGCCCGCGACCACGGCACCAATCGGGCCCATGGCATGGATGATCGCGCCGCCGGTGGCGCGGATACTGGTGGGGAAACTTTCACTGATAAAGAACAGCGCCGCCGAGTACGGCCCGATCAGGAAGAACAGGCCCAGGCTGTACAGCCCGACCACCATCGGCATATTGCTCGGGCCAAACAGCATCCCGGCAAACGCCAGGCCGCCGAGCATCCACCCCAGGCCGATCACATTGCGACGGCCGATCTTGTCGCCCATCCAGCCGTGGCTGAGGTAGCCGCAGTAACCCACCAGGTTCGACAGCACGAGGATGATCAGCGAGTTCTCGAACGAGATGTGGTGCACGCTGACGATCACCGAGGTGCCGAGCACGCTGAACACCTGGATCGCTGCCCAGTTGAGCAGCAGCGCAGCGCCGATCACCAATGTGGCGCGGCGGGCCGGGCCACGGAAGGCGGCCTTGAGACCGGCCTTGCTGTGTTCGTCGTAATCCACGCCGTAGGTCACGGCAACGTTTTGCGCTTCTTTCACAGCGCCGCTTTTACGCAGCTGGCTGATGCGCTGGTGGATCTGGAACTGCGGGCTTTCCTTGAGCTTGCGCGCCATGATCGCGATCACCACCGCGGGGATCGCGGCGAAGATAAAGCAGCCCTGCCAACCGATGACAGGCAGCAACAGCGCGGTCAAACCGGCGGCGATCAACGCACCGATCGGCCAGCCGCCCTGCACCAGGCTGTAGATGAAGCCGCGACGCTTGGTCAGTCGCGGGTCTTCGGACGCACCATACAACTCGGTCAAATAGGTGGCGTTGACGGTTTCTTCGGCATACCCCAGGCCGCCCAGAGAACGGATCAGAATCAGCGGCGACTTGCCCCACGCCCCGCCAATGGCGGTCAGCGCCGAGCACAGTGCGGAACCGGCCACGGTGAAAATAATCCCTTTGCGCCGTCCCAGCTTGTCGACAATCGGCCCGATGGCCAAGGCGACGACGGCGGTACCCACCGCCACCCAGGTCGCGATTTCAGCCTGCTCCACTTCACCCCAGCCAAAGTGCCGGCCGATCTCCGGCAGCAAGGTGCCGAACAGGATGAAGTCATACACCGCAAACACCCAGGCGAAAAACGCGATCCAGGTGGCGAAGCGCACTTCCTGGGACGTCAGTTGCCGGGGTTTCCAGCCAGTCAGGTCAAGCTTGTTGTAGATGGACATAATCGCGCCTCGGGAGGTGGAGTGGGCTTTCTGTAGGAGCGTGCTTGCTCGCGAAAATCGTCAACGATGACGCGGGCATCCTGAATGCACGCGGTGCTCTCAGGCTTTTCGCGAGCAAGCTCGCTCCTACCGGGGTTGGGATCAGGTACGCGGTTGGCGGCGGATAAAGTCGTCGGCGATTTCATCGAAGGTGACGAAGCGCACGCCGGCATGGCTCTGGATGTGTTCGATCAAGCGCTCGAGCATCAGCAGCACTTGCGGGCGGCCGGAGACGTCGGGGTGGATGGTCATGGTGAACACCGCGTGTTCGTGCTCGCGGTAGACCCAGTCGAACTGGTCACGCCACATTTCTTCCAGGTGACGCGGGTTGACGAAGCCGTGGCTGTTGGGGGCTTTCTTGATGAACATCATCGGCGGCAGGTCGTCGAGGTACCAGTTGGCCGGGATCTCCACCAGGTCGGTTTCTTCGCCGCGCACCAGGGGTTTCATCCAGGTGTCGGGGTGCTGGCTGTAGTCGATCTTGGTCCAGCTGTCGCCCTTGCGCACGTAGTAGGGGTGGAAGTCGTTGTGCATCAGGCTGTGGTCGTACTTGATGCCTTTTTTCAGCAACAGCTCGTTGGTGACCTTGCTGAATTCCCACCACGGCGCGACGTAGCCGGTGGGGCGTTTGCCGGTGACTTGGGTGATCAGTTCGATGGACTTGTCGAGGACGATTTCTTCCTGCTCGGCGGTCATCGCAATCGGGTTTTCGTGGCTGTAGCCATGCACGCCGATTTCGTGGCCGGCGTCGGCCACGGCCTTCATCTGCTCGGGGAAGGTTTCCATCGAGTGGCCGGGGATAAACCAGGTGGTGCGCAGGCCGTAGCGTTCGAACAGTTTGAGCAGGCGCGGCGCACCTATTTCACCGGCGAACAGGCCGCGGGAGATGTCGTCGGGCGAGTCTTCGCCGCCGTAGGAACCGAGCCAGCCGGCAACGGCGTCGACGTCAACGCCAAATGCACAGAGGATGTCTTTTGCCATGGTGTGTCTCCTTAAAGAGTGAGGGCTGTTTCGACCGACAGGGCGGCCCTGAGCAGGCGTGCGTCTTCGCCACTGGGAGCGCTGAGCAGCAAGCCGGTGGGTAAGCCCAGCGCATCGACGCCGCTGGGCAGGCTGACGCCTGGCATGTCAAGCAAACTGCCGGGCATGGTCAGGCGCAGGGTGGCGAGGTTGGTGTTCACAAACAGTTCGTCGTCGGCTTCAAGCGGCGCCAACGCCGGGGCGACATGGGCGACGGTGGGGGTGATCAGGATCGCGCCGTCGAGCTCGTCGAGCAGTTGCTGTTGCAGGCGGCGACGCGCCTCGGTCAGGTGGATCAGTTGGCTGGCCGGTAATGCGCGTGCGGCCTCAAGGCGGCGGCGCACGCGGGGGTCGAGTTGCTCGGCATCGGCGCTGTCGAGCAGGGCCTGGTGCAGGGCGAAGGCTTCGAACGCGCCGAGCCAGCCGTGGTGCTTGATCAGGTTGAGGGTGGCCTGGAACGCGGTGCTTTCACGCTCGTCAATCAGTGCACCTTGCGCCTTCATTCGCTCAACGGCGCGCAACAGGTTGTTGCGCACGGCAGGTTCCACGTCGGCCAGCACGCCTTGCTCCAAGACAAACCGCTGCCCTTTCAGGCTGCGGGCACTGTGGCGCTGGCTGCGGCCGTGGAGCAGGTCGTCGATGGCCAAGGCATCGCGTACGCTGCGGGTCAGCGGACCGAGGCTGTCGAGGGTGTGGGCCAGGGGGAACACACCGTCACGGCTGTAGCGCCGGCTGCTGCTGCGGTACCCCACCAATCCGTTGAGCGCCGCCGGAATGCGGATGGAACCGGCGGTGTCAGTGCCCATGGCGATCGGCACGATACCGGCCGCGACCGCCACCGCCGACCCGGACGACGAGCCCCCGGGAATGCGCGCCTGGTCCGTGCCATGGGGATTGTGCGGCGTGCCGAAATGCGGGTTCAGGCCCAAACCGGAATAGGCGAGTTCGCTGAGGTTGGTCTTGCCCATACTGACCATCCCGGCGCGGCACAACAGGCCCACGCTCGGCGCATCGAGCAAGGCGGCTGGCGCATGGCGGCGATAGGCAGCGCCGGCAGTGGTGATGCTGCCGGCCACGTCGAACAGATCTTTCCAGGCCAGGGGCACCCCATCGAACACACTCAAGGGCTGGCCGGCACGCCAACGGGCGGCGGACGCTTCGGCCTCACGGCGGGCGCGTTCGGCGGTCAGGGAAATAAATACGCGGGTCGAGCGGCTCGCTTGATCGAGTGCCTGCTCAAGGACTTGCACCGGGTCGCTGCGACCGCTGGCGAAATCCTCGGCCAATGAAGTGGCGTCTGACATCAGGAAAACCTCATAAAACGTACATATTCATAAAATGTACATTTTAAGAAGGCAGCTTTCGTGCCAGTCTCTGCGTAACGTTCCTGGCGCGATTACGCTTTCTTACCCAGAGCTACGGGTTAGATGGTGTTGATCAATGGAAAAAAATCCTGCGATACGCTTGTGAACCGCTTCTAACGAAATAATGTATCTTTTATTAATAAGTACATTTTGGTGCAGAAAAGTAACATTCCTACATTCAAGGCCCCAAAAAAGTGCCACCGACGTGGCGCAGAGTGACAGGCGCAACTTATGAGAGAATCCCCGGCCATCGTCCTACATGCCTTTGAGAAATCGATGAAAGCAGTGTCCGCCTCGGCCTCCCGTTACGCGATGATTCACCAGGTATTGCGCGACGCGATCGTCAATGGCACCGCGCGCCATGGGCTGGTATTGCTGGAAGCGCCCCTGGCCGAACTGTTCGGCACCAGCCGCGTGCCGGTGCGCAAGGCGCTGGACCTGCTGCACGCTGAAGGCTTGATCTGCCGTTTCAACGGCCGGGGTTACCTGATCAACCCCGAAGGCCTGGCCGTGGAACCGTTGCGCCTGCCCTTGAGCCATGTGCACCTGGGCCTGAACGGCGAAGCCGAGTTGGTGGACACCCGCCCGTTAGGCGAGCGCATCGTCGAGGAAATCGGCGCGGCGCTGTCTACCTGCATCGCCTTCGGCCATTACCGCCTGGATGAACAAGCCGCCGCCGACCACTACGGCGTCAGCCGCGCGGTGGTGCGTGAAGCGCTGATGCGCCTGCGCGACCGTGGCCTGGTGGAAAAAGAGCCGTACTCGCAATGGCTGGCGGGGCCCTTGACTGCGCGGGAGGTCACCGAAGATTACGAACTGCGCGCGTGCCTGGAACCCGAAGCCCTGCGCCAGAGTGCACCTGACCTCGACCGCGACATGCTTGAAGCCATGTTGCAACGTGTGCGGGATGCCCAGGACAGCCCCCACTGCAGCCTGGAAGCCATCGAGCAGATCGAAGAGGACCTGCACCAGCGCTGCCTGGCCGGCCTGCAAAACCGCAAGATTGCCGCGCTGATTCGCCAGGGCCAGAGCCCGATGATCATCAGCCGGATTTTCTACCGATTGCTGGGGATCGGCGCGGATCCAGCCATGCTCGCCGAACATCGCTTGATTCTAGAGTTGCTGCTGCATGGCGCGTTTGACGCGGCGGCACTGAATCTGCGCGAGCATTTGCAGCGGGCACGGCAGCGGATGTTGCAGCGCTTGAAGGTGCTCTCGGTATTGCCCGAACAGCCACTCCCCGCCTACCTCCACAAAATCAGCTAACCCACATTAGCCAATGTCGCCGCAGTAATTTCATGCAATATGTTGCTATCTCACCCCCACCATTGAAACCACTGCTACCCCGCCCCATCTAACCTGCATACTTCCTTATGCAGGTGCCCCATGAGCGACCAGCAAGAATTCCCTGATTACGACCTCAACGATTACGCCGACCCCGAAAACGCTGAAACCCCTTCGTCCAATACCGGCCTGGCCCTGCCTGGGCAAAACCTGCCGGACAAGGTCTACATCATCCCGATCCACAATCGGCCGTTCTTCCCGGCGCAGGTGCTGCCGGTGATCGTCAACGAAGAGCCGTGGGCCGAGACCCTGGAGCTGGTGAGCAAATCCGACCACCACTCCCTCGCCCTGTTCTTCATGGACACGCCGCCGGAAGACCCACGCCATTTCGACACCTCCGCCCTGCCGCTGTACGGCACCCTGGTGAAGGTGCACCACGCCAGCCGCGAGAACGGCAAGCTGCAATTCGTCGCCCAGGGCCTGACCCGCGTGCGGATCAAAACCTGGCTCAAGCACCACCGCCCACCGTACCTGGTGGAAGTCGAATACCCGCACCAGCCCAGCGATCCGACCGACGAGGTCAAGGCCTACGGCATGGCGCTGATCAATGCGATCAAGGAACTGCTGCCGCTCAACCCGCTGTACAGCGAAGAGCTGAAGAACTACCTCAACCGCTTCAGCCCCAACGACCCGTCGCCCCTCACCGACTTCGCCGCCGCCCTCACGTCGGCCACAGGCAATGAGCTGCAGGAAGTGCTGGACTGCGTGCCGATGCTCAAACGCATGGAAAAAGTCCTGCCGATGCTGCGCAAGGAGGTGGAAGTCGCGCGCCTGCAAAAAGAACTCTCCGCCGAGGTGAACCGCAAGATCGGCGAGCACCAGCGCGAGTTCTTCCTCAAGGAACAGCTCAAGGTCATCCAGCAGGAACTGGGCCTGACCAAGGACGACCGCAGCGCCGACGTCGAACAGTTCGAGCAACGCCTGGAAGGCAAGGTGCTGCCGGCCCAGGCGAAAAAACGTATCGATGAAGAACTGAACAAACTGTCGATCCTCGAAACCGGCTCGCCGGAATACGCAGTGACGCGCAATTACCTGGACTGGGCCACCTCGGTGCCATGGGGCGTGTATGGCGAGGACAAACTTGACCTCAAACACGCGCGCAAGGTGCTGGACAAACACCACGCAGGCCTGGATGACATCAAGAGCCGCATTCTCGAGTTCCTCGCGGTGGGCGCCTATAAAGGCGAAGTCGCCGGCTCCATCGTGCTGCTGGTGGGCCCGCCGGGCGTGGGCAAGACCAGCGTGGGCAAATCCATCGCCGAGTCCCTCGGGCGGCCGTTCTATCGCTTCAGCGTCGGCGGCATGCGCGACGAGGCCGAGATCAAGGGCCATCGCCGCACCTACATCGGCGCCCTGCCGGGCAAGCTGGTGCAGGCGCTTAAAGATGTCGAAGTGATGAACCCGGTGATCATGCTCGACGAGATCGACAAGATGGGCCAGAGCTTCCAGGGCGACCCGGCCTCGGCGCTGCTCGAAACCCTCGACCCGGAGCAGAACGTCGAATTCCTCGACCACTACCTCGACCTGCGCCTGGACCTGTCCAAGGTGTTGTTCGTGTGCACCGCCAACACCCTGGACTCGATCCCCGGCCCGCTGCTGGACCGTATGGAAGTGATTCGCCTGTCGGGCTATATCACCGAAGAAAAAGTCGCCATCGCCAAACGCCACCTGTGGCCAAAACAGTTGGAAAAAGCCGGCGTTTCGAAAAACAGCCTGAGCATCAGCGACGGCGCCCTGCGCGCACTGATCGATGGCTACGCCCGCGAAGCTGGGGTACGCCAGTTGGAGAAACAGCTGGGCAAACTGGTGCGCAAGGCGGTGGTCAAGCTGCTGGATGCACCGAACTCGGTGATCAAGATCGGCAACAAGGACCTGGAAAGCTCCCTCGGCATGCCGGTGTTCCGCAACGAACAGGTGTTGTCGGGTACCGGTGTGATCACCGGCCTGGCCTGGACCAGCATGGGTGGCGCTACGCTGCCAATCGAGGCGACACGCATCCACACCCTCAATCGCGGCTTCAAGCTCACCGGGCAGTTGGGTGAGGTGATGAAAGAGTCCGCCGAAATCGCCTACAGCTACATCAGCTCAAACCTGAAGTCGTTTGGCGGCGACCCGAAGTTCTTCGACGAAGCCTTCGTGCACTTGCACGTACCGGAAGGCGCCACGCCGAAGGACGGCCCGAGCGCTGGGGTGACCATGGCCAGCGCACTGCTGTCCCTGGCGCGCAATCAAGCGCCGAAAAAAGGCGTGGCCATGACCGGCGAACTGACGTTGACCGGGCATGTACTGCCGATTGGCGGCGTGCGTGAGAAGGTGATTGCGGCGCGGCGCCAGAAGATCCACGAACTGATTCTGCCGGAGCCGAACCGTGGCAGTTTTGAAGAGTTGCCGGAGTACCTGAAGGAAGGCATGACGGTGCACTTTGCCAAGCGCTTTGCGGATGTGGCGAAGGTGCTTTTCTGATATTTCACTAGCCCGAGTGGGCTCCTGTGGCGAGCAGGCTTGCCCTGCGTTGGGCTGCGCTGCAGCCCCAAAACTAACGACCCCATTCTTCCAGAAAGAATGGGGTCTTTTTAAAAGGGTCTGCTGCGCAGCCCAACGCAGGGCAAGCCTGCTCGCCACGAGGGGCACTCTGCGGTCCTCTTGTCACACCTTGTCTCATCTTCGGTTATGCTCGGT